>CAYYGL010000043.1:0-28786 GCA_964471235.1 uncultured Calditrichaceae bacterium | reverse complement strand
CCAGGGCGGGCAGGCGTTAATTCATAAAATTAGCGAACTCTCCATGGAAGAAGGGTTCCGGGGCAAAGTGTTTTTTGTGGAGAATTATGATATGAGTCTTGCCCGGGACCTGGTTTCCGGGGTGGATGTCTGGTTGAACAATCCCCGCCGCCCAAAAGAAGCCTCGGGCACCAGCGGGCAGAAAGCCGGTATGAACGCCACTGTCAATTTTTCCGTTTTAGACGGCTGGTGGGTAGAAGGCTATAACGGTAAAAACGGGTTTGCCTTTGGCGACCGGGAAGACTACCATGACCTGGAAGAACTGGATGATTGGGACAGCCAGGCAATTTATGATATCCTGGAAGGCGATATCATCCCCATGTTTTTCGAGCGGGATGAAAACGGCATTCCCCGCCGTTGGTTGAAGATGATGAAACACTCCATGGCTTCTATCGCTCAGATGTTCAATACCCATCGTATGGTTTCCGAATACGTGGAAAAAATGTATGTTCCGGCTATCCGGCAGGGGTTGACTTTCAGTGAGAAGTCATTCGAAACCGCCAAAGCCTTTGCCGCCTGGCGGGAACGCATTGAAAAAAATTGGTCACAGGTAACCATTGCAGTGGATCCGTCGGCTGATTTCTCCCGGGAAATTGTGTTGAAATATAAAGAATCTTTTAAGCTGAAAGTGATTGTCAACCTGGGAGAACTGGATCCCTCTGAGGTGCGGGTGCAGGTTTATCTGGTGAATGAGGTAAAGGATGTTCTTCAAAGCGGCAGTTTTGAACTGGTGGAGATGGAGCGAAAAAAACAAATCGAAGGCGGTAAACATTTATATGAAGCCACCATCGTTCCCTCCAACAGCGGGCATTATAAATTTACCGTCCGGATTCTGCCATATCATCACCTGCTTCCCTCGTTAACCGAATTGGGATTGGTACGCTGGCTAAATGAAACAACATAATGTGAAGCTGAAGGGGGATGATAGTTTTTCTCATGAACACCGGGGCTTTCAGCTCCGGCGTTCAGGTATATTTCAGAAGTAACTATTCAGCTATATGCCTGTTGGTGTTACATTCCGGTTTCCGACTCTCAACTTCAAGAGTTTCTCAACCTATCTGCAAGCATCCTCTGTTACGGGTTGGGGCTACCGGCTCCACCGCAAACGATGGCACAGAACCCGACCGGTACATGTCACCCGCCATTAACCAATTGTTCTAACCGTTGAATTAAATCATTGGTCGTCAGAGAAGAAGTCGGCACTTCCAGGTTGATCAGGTAAATATCGAAATTACCGCTGCGATTGGAATGGAAAGCGATGGTTTTCCCGTCCGGTGAGTACACCGGGCTGCCGTCAATGGCGGGGTGGAACGTCAACCGTTCCTGGTGGGAACCGTCAACCAGCGCCTGGTAAATCTCGTAATTGCCGTCTCGATTCGATACGAATGCGATATGCTGGCTGTCGGGCGATGCAATGGGATTCACATCGTCGCCGTCGCTGTTGTCAATCAGGGTCATTACCTGGCTGCCATCCGTTTTCATCTGAAAAATGTCAAAATTGCCGTTTTTATCGGAGTGGAAAAAGATGTGTTTATCGTCGGCACTAAAGCAGGCGCCTCCTTCATTCGCCGGGGTGTTGGTGAGTTGATGCTGAAAATCTCCGTCATTTTCCATAACGTAGACATCACTCTGGCGGTCCGTATAGGCAACATCCCGCAAATCCGCCCGATCCGAGATAAACACAATCTTATCGCCACGATGATTAAAGCGGGGCAGCCAATCATCCGCAATTGATTGCGTTAAATTGAATACGTACCGGTCCTTCAAGTCCATCAAAGAAATTTCCCGGGATTTAAACTCCGGCTTTACCGGGCGATGATCTTCCGCGGTGGAGGTATAGGCAATTTTGCTGTCATCCGGGGACCACACTGCCAGTTCTTCATCCGCAGGTGAGGATATCACGACCGTCTCGCTTTGATCGGCAAAATTATATTCCACAATATCCCAGTTGCCGTTTTGCTTGCGCTGAAAAAGCAGTTTGCTGCCATCGGACGAAAACGACGGGTAGCCCTCATCACTGCTGTCTGATGTAACCTGCTGGATTAGGTAATTGCCAGCCACGTAATGAGCAACCGGTTCCCGGTAAGCTTCCCCGGCAGCGCTTTGCATCAGGGAGAGAAATGCCCGGTAAGCTTCCCGATAATTGCCGCTTCGGTATTGCAACTCCCCGTATTTAAACTGCACATCGCTTTGGTAAGGATCAACCGCTAAAATCTGCTCCATCACGCTCAACGCCTGCGGCTTCATATCCGCTTGCAGATATTCCTGGTAAAGCTGGCGTTTTAAGGTCAAATCGTTGGGGTGTTTCTCAATCTGTTTGTTGAGATAGAGGATGCGGTCCTGGGTGGAAAGCCGGTCGTATTCCTGCGGTGTCAGAGTTTTAACACCGCCACACCCCGCAATGATGAGCATTAATGTGCTTATCAACAGAAGTTGTACCACCGCTTTCATGAATTGTCCTCCGGTTACATGATTAATTTGAACGAGCCAGTTTATCAATTAATTTTTTTGCTTCCCGTTTAAAGTCAATTTGAATCCCGGGGCGGTTGATAATTTCCTGGTACATCCGGATGGCATCCTGCCGGCGCCCCAACCGCTCATACGACTGACCGGCATAATAGAAGGCGCTTGCCTCCCATTGTAATTTTGTCTTCTGCGAGAGCAGGGGGATTTTAACAAACTCATTGATGGCATCTTCGTACTGCCCGGCATTAAAATATGCTTCCCCGATATAAAACTGAATTTCCGGTTCCTGCTCACTGCTTACTTCAAATTTTAAGCGTCGTAAGTAGTCGATTGCTTCCGTAAAACGGTTTAAGCGGCTCAAAAATACACCGATCGATATACGATAATTCATCACATCCGGGGCGTTGGGGAATTCCCGAACATATTCTCTCGCCTTCTGCAATGCGCCATCCCACAGTCCCAGGCTGCGGTAAGTGTTGATCAAGAGCGCCATGGCGCTCTGTTTGGTACGGGGCGTCTTCGACAATTCCAATGCTTTGGTAATTGCTGCCAGTCCCTCGTCGGTTTTTTCCGCCCGCAGGTAGATCTCTCCCCGGGTCAGGTACACATTTCCTACCAGGTCGCTTTCCGGGTAATCTTTTAAAAAGGTATCCAATTCTTTCAATGCCTCCTCGGTGCGGTTCATGGTCGCGTAACACCGGGCTAAATAGTAGCGGGCATCATCCGCATAATCCGATTTTTTATAACGTTTCAGCACTTTTTTGAAATGAGCAATTGCCGGATCAAAATGCTTGTTCTCGTATTGAGCTTTTCCTCTTTCGAATTCCAGGTACGCAAGATATTCTTTAAAACGGGGATGCTTCTTATAAGTCTTTTTAAAAATCGATAATTGTGATTGATATCCTTTGGAATTACCCGCGTACACCAGGCATAATAATCGCTTGCTTGCCAGAAAAATTTTATTATCGTCATCCGGGGCTAAAGAGATTAGTTTTTCGTATTTTTCTTGCGCTTCTTTGTATTTTTTTTGATTGAATAAAATCTCGGCTGTCAGACGGTTTGCTTCATAATAAAAAGCAGGCTGCTGCCCCGGGGTAACCAGGGAAAAGTGCAGCAGAGCGGATTCTTCATCTTTTTCTTCATAAGCCATTTTCCCCAGCAGCAGTAGGGCTTCATTGTGAAAGTCCTCGGGGGCGTTGCTGGTTAAGTAGGCAAGAAAATTTTGCCGGGCTTCCTGCCAGTGCTGCTGCTGGTAAAACGCTTTTCCGGCGTAAAAATATAATTCCGGGGGCGGCGATGCCAGGTAATGACTGGCAACCACATCCTGCGAAACGGAATATTTTGCCAGTTGCTGCTGGATAAAGCCCAGCACCCGTTCGTAGTCCCCATTTTGGATGTAGTCATCGATAATTCGCAGGGGAGCTTGCAGCGCATAATCCGAATAGTTAAACTGAGTGAGTAACCGCTCCAGAAATTGGGCTGCTGTGACGTAATCGCCTTTCAATCGGTGCCATTCTCCCAACTGCCAGTAGGCTTTCGCCTGAAGCGGGTCTTTCCCGGCGGATAACAAAAAGGCTTTCAGGGTCTCAATGGCATCGGTCCATTTACCCTGTTCGGCAAGCAGAAGAGATTTTTTCCAGTACATCCTGCCCACCGACATTTTTCCGGCAGCGGATTGAATCGCCTCATCCAGGTAGCGGATGGCACCGGCGGTGTCTTTTACCGCCAGCACCAGATCCGACAACCGTATTTTTACCAGCGGAAGGTAGGGAGAAGCGGCGTAAATTTGCTCAAAATGCTGCCAGTATTTCAAAAACCGTTCCGGGTTGGTATTGTCCGGAGAGAGCGCGCGGGACAGGAAACGAAACATCAACGTATCGGGGTGAGGTACAAATTTGAGATATGTCATGGCGGTTTTCAATGCCTTGTTTGCCTTTTCCCGGTAATCCCCGGACGGTTGATGAAGAAACTCATAGTAATCGGCTAACTTCAGATAGCTTTCGCTCAGGTAACAAAGCCCTTTGCCGGCGTTGGATGAATCCGGCGCATCCTTCACATATTGCTCGAAAATCCGGGCGGCTTCCCGGTAATCTTTTAAGTCCGTTAAATAGATTTGCCCGAGCCGAAACAGCAAATCGGAGCGGTCTTCACCCAACAGCATCCGTCCCATCAGTTTTGCCAATTCATACACCCCGGTTTGCTGCCCGCGGGTATAAAATGTGTTGATAAACCGGATGTAAGCCGCACTGGAATCCCATTGGGCAGAACAGACATATTCATCAGTGATTTGCTCGAATTGAATCAGGCTGCGTTCATATTGCTTATTTTTGAAAAAAGCCACTCCGGCACGGTAGATCAAGTCATCCCGGTAAGGGGAATTGGGGTAAACGCCACGGTAACGCTGCAATTCATCCATTGCCAGGGAAAGCAGGTTATTTGCAAATGCCTGTTCGATTAGCTTCCGGTGCCGTTGTTCCCCTTCCGGCTTTTTGGGATAGAGGCTCTGAAATTGGGTAAGATATTGGCGGGCTTGCTGAAAATCTCCTTTATCAATGGACAAATCAATCAGGTTAATCAGGGTCGCTGCCCGGAGATCATCCCTCCCCTCCCCTTTTGCCAGGGCTTTCTCCACTTCCACAAAATTTGAGATTGCTTCGGAAGTTTTGTTTTCTTCCCTTAAACAACACGCCAGGTAAAAACGTACTTTTGCAAGGGTCTGCGCATCCCCTGTGCCGTGAAGCATGGGCTGCAACAATTGACTTGCCCGGGAATAATCTTTCTTCAGAAAGTATGCCTGACTGCGGAGCACTGTTAGGGCATCTGTTTGAGACGGCTGCTGATAGCTGGCGGCTTGTTTGTCCAACAGGGCAAGGGCATTGTCAACCCGGCGCTGAGCCAAAAAAATGGCGGTTAAATTCCGCACAGCGGTAAAACCGGCTATACTGCCGGGTTGTTGGGAGATAATGGTCTCCAGGGTAGAAATTGCCCGGTTGAGCAGCCCCAATTCCCGGAAAACCTGCGCCTGTCCCAGGCGGGCATTTGCCTTCAGGCTGTCGGCTATTTCCATGGCAATCACCCGTTGAAACTCCGCCGAAGCCCGTTCCAATTCACCTTTTTTCAGGAGCAACCGGCCGTACAAAATCCGTCCCCGGGGATACTCCGATGATTCCAGATAGCGGTCCAGGAACTCCTGTAAAATCTGCTCGGCACGGGTTAATTGTCCTACCTGCATATACATTTCCGCTGCCGATAATAACGTTGCCGGCGCCAGCGAGTTCTTGGGATACAGGATTTTCACCGTTTCATACGCCTTGGCTGCCTGTTCCGGTTTGTTCAACGCCTGGTAACATTTACCAACCATCTTCCAGGCTTCCGGCGCCCGCTTATGCTCCGGATAGCTGACCGCCACTTCCTGAAATTCAATCCGGGCATCATTAAAATCCTTCTGTTTATAGAGGGATTCCCCATAATAAAACTGGGCATCCGGCAGGCGGTCGCTGCCCGGGTAGCGATTGATAAACTTGGAAAATTGCTGGGCGGCAATATCATAAAATCCCTCGTTATACAGCTTTAACGCATAAGAAAAATCGTTGCTCTCGTTATACTGCTGGGCAGTCGCGGTTGTAGAGAAGAAAATCATGCAAACGACTAATAAAAATGTCACCAGTGTGTTTTTCATCTTCCACCTCAATCAAAATGAAAACAAGTTGCTTTCGGTACTCCCAAACTGCTCGGATCGATAACGAGCAAAATAAATTCGTTTTACCCTGTTGCCTAGTTCGTGTTCCGTTACACTAATCTCTGCCTAAAATAGAGACCACGGAACAAGCGGCTCGTTCAAAAAAGGGTACTGTGAAACAGTAATATTTCTCACTTTGAACTGGTGAATTTGCTATTCAAAGGGATCAGGGAAAAACATTTCATAAATTCGTGTCTTAAAAGATTTATCAACATCTGTTTCTAACCACTCATTCCCTCGAATTCACCTCCTCTTTCCCCCATAAGATTCCTGCCGAGGAATCTCCTGCTGTTTGACACCCGTATTCCCCGTTTAGCACTTCCCAAAACATTAATCGCTCGAAGATACGCTTTTTAAATTGGCATATTCCGCTATTAACTTTTTAATCTGCTTATTGGAAAATGCCACTGTCAGCTTTGTGCCGGTATGGGAATTTTGCACTGCCAGAATTTGCCCTTTCCCATAAGTTGGATGGATCACCCAATCCCCGATATGGTAATCCTCGTTTTCCATCATTTCACCGGCATAAGCACTGACCGTTGCGGAATCGAGGAGCCCTTCCGAGTTATCGTAGCTGTAGACAAGTTCGTCCTCCGTGCGAACTTCCTCTTTATAACTTTGGGGAATTTCCTTCAGAAACCGCGAGGGGGTATTACGGAATGACATGCCGCTGCTTTCCCCGGAAAATCGACGCCGCTGGCGTGCCCAGAGTAAATACAAATTCTCCTTGGCACGGGTCATTCCAACGTAAAACAAACGCCGTTCTTCTTCCAGATCATCCTGATTCTCTAAGCTTCGGTATAGCGGAAACAAGCCGTCTTCAATACCGGTGATGATTACCACCGGAAATTCCAATCCTTTGGCGCTGTGCAGGGTCATCAACGTAACCGCGGAGAAATTGGGATCCCAGCGGTCGATGTCGGTTAGCAGTGCCACATCTTCCAGGTATTTTTCCAGGGTGGCGTTTTCGTCGCTGTTTTTTTCGCTAAACTCGGCAATGCTGTTCAGCAATTCGTTAATATTCTCCAGGCGGTTCTGGTCTTCTATCAATTCACTGTGACTGTACTGGGCAGCCAGGCCGAAGGTGTCCACCACCTCCCGGGCAATTTCATAAGCGCTAAAGTTTTCCTTTTTGTGACGTAATTCTTCCAGAGCATCCACAAACGCCTGAATTTTGGCTTTGGTGGCAAGGGGAATCGATTCATTCTCGGCAACTTCTACCACCGCCTGGTAGAGGGGAATTTTTTTTAGAAAGGCGTATTCTTCCAATTTTTGGAGGGTCGCCGCGCCAATGCCCCGTGCCGGGTAATTGATGATGCGCCGCAGCGCCACCGAATCCCGGGTATTCACCAGTATCCGCAAATATGCCAGCACATCCTTTACTTCTTTCCGTTCATAAAATTTAATTCCACCCACGATGACGTAGGGAATATTTGCCCGCCGCAAACGGTCTTCCAGCGCCCGGGACTGGGCATTGGTGCGGTACAACACGGCAATTTCATTGTAGTTGCGGTTAAACTGACGGGTTTCGGTGCGAATAATCTCCACCAGGGTTGCCGCTTCCATTCCTTCATCCGTGGTGGGATGGACACTGATTTTAGCGCCATGTTCTTTTTTGCTCCACAGGTTTTTACCCAGACGGCGCTGATTATGGGCAACTACCGCATTAGCAGCCTTTAAAATCACTTTGGTAGAGCGGTAGTTCTGCTCCAACCGCACCACTTTACATTCCGGGTAATCTTTCTCGAAACTGAGGATGTTTTCAATATCTGCCCCCCGCCAGCGATAGATGCTCTGGTCTTCATCTCCCACCACACACACTTTGCGATGTTGGGCGGAGAGATATTTGATAAAATAATATTGCGCCCGGTTGGTATCCTGGTATTCATCCACCAATACATATTTGAATTTTGTCTGGTATTTTTCCAGGATATCCGGCTGCTGGCTGAAAATCTCCAGCGGCTTGATCAGCAGATCGTCGAAATCGAACGCATTGTTACGGCGCAGTGCTACCTCATACTCCCAGAAAATATCGGCAATTTTGCGAGTGGTGAAATCCCCGGCACGCTCTTCAAATTCTTTGGGTCCCCGCATCTTATTCTTACTCTGGCTGATTGCGTATTGCACCTTCCGCGGCTTCAATACCCCCTGGTTGATGTTCATCCCGGTCATAATCTGCTGTATCAGGCGTACCTGGTCATCCACATCATAGATGGTAAAATTACGGTCATACCCCAGGTGCTGGGCTTCAATGCGCAAAATACGGGCACAGATGGAGTGAAAAGTGCCAATCCACAATCCCTGCAACGGTATCCGAATAAGTTCTTCCACCCGCTTCTTCATCTCATTGGCGGCTTTATTGGTAAAAGTGACCGCCAAAATCTCGTAAGGCGCCGCCACGCCGGTTTCCACCAGGTAACCGATTTTATAAGTCAACACCCGGGTTTTGCCGCTCCCGGCACCGGCTAACACCAGCAACGGACCGTCCAGGTATTCCACCGCTTCCCGTTGGGAGGCATTTAACTCTTTCAATAGCTTAGAGGGCATAATGAACCGATTCTAAAAGTTGTGCTTGAATAAATTTACACGTTTCGTTGCGGTGCAAAATATATGGACAAATGCGGGGTAATAAAAGTTGAAATTTACTCCATTTGCCGCAACGGGGGGGGGGGGGTGGATAGCCGGAGCAAAATTGCAGTGTGATAGTAAAAATAACAACACCTTTGAGATTGGATGAAGGTAAAGTCATTTGCGTTAAACTAAGCATGGAGGAAATTGTCTATGGCGGTTCGGTCAACCGTGAATCGCAAAGATGCCCCTCGCTTCCATATCCAGCCTCTGCAAAATCTTTATCATGGTTTTTATATCACTGCCCGGGTTCATGAGAACCCCGCCTCATCTCCCCAGGAAACGTTCCGGCAGGTTTATGTCGCTCCGCTTATTGTCGGCAGCCCGACAGACCTGGCGGTGGGCAGCCGGGCAGTCTATGTGGAACAGGATGGTAATGGAATTCGCACGTTCCAGGGATTACAGCATTTCATATATTACCCGAACCGGGGGAAAAACGTTTTCATTTTCGACAATCACCAGCATGCGTTCTTTTTCTGGATAGCCGCATACCTGGCAGGTATCATCTCCCCGGGCTGCCAGTTGGTGCACATTGATCGTCACAGTGACATGTGGCAGCCAGCCAAGCCCCCGGATTTTTCTTTAAACAAATCCCTGTCACTTCCAACAGTGTTTGAGTATACCATCCAGGTGTTGACCAATGCCACCTTCATCAAACCGGCGCTGCAATTAGGATTGTTTGCGGATGTGGAAATTCTGAACGGGGTGTATCCGCCGGTTCTGGAGAAACCGCAGGGTTACGTGCTGGATATCGACATGGATATTTTTGAGGGCGACCCGCCCGGTTCGGCGGCTTACCGCTTTAAGATGCAGCGTTTTCGGAAATACATGTCCCGGGCATCGCTGATTACCATCGCCACCAGCCCCGGGTTTATTGAACAGCCCCGGGCAGTGATGGCGGTTAAGGAATTACTTCACAGCCCGCCGGTGTTTCGCCGCCGCCCCCTTCGGAAAAGTGCCTGACTCACCGCCGCATATATTTGGATAAAACATAGGGATTGATTACATTCTGTCAGCCTTGGCGGTAATCTTTTTTACTCAAGGATTTGCTGGTTCAAAACCCGACGAAAAAACTCATACCAAAGGAAAATCTCATGACTGGGAATGGCGATACGATCTTCATGATTCACGGTATGTGGGGGGGAGGGTGGTACTGGGAAAACTATAAATTATTTTTTGAAGCTAAGGGGTATCACTGTGTGACCACCACCTTACGGTATCACGATATGGACCCTCATGATAGCCCCAATCCTGAATTAGGAACAACAAGTTTGTTGGATTACACAACGGACCTGGAAAGGGAGATTGGAAGATTGAACGATCAGCCCATCATCATGGGGCACTCCATGGGTGGGCTACTGGCGCAGATTTTAGGAAGTCGGGGACTTGCCAAAGCTCTTGTGCTGCTGACTCCCGCTGCTCCAGCCGGGATACTGGCATTAAAACCTTCAGTCATCAAAAGTTTTCGTAGTGTCTTACTCCGCTGGCATTTCTGGAAAAATCCCATGCGCCAGACTTTTGCCGAAGCAGCATATTCCATGCTACATCTTTTGCCGGTTGATCAACAACAAGCCACCTATGATCGATTCGTCTATGAATCCGGTCGGGCTGCGGCAGAGATTGGCTTCTGGTTGTTTGATCCCCACAAAGCTGCCAGGGTGGATGAAACCAGGGTAACCTGCCCGGTTCTGGTGATTGCCGGATCGCAGGACCGGATTACCCCTGCATCCGTAAGCAGGAAAATTGCTGGAAAATACCATCGCGTGTCCACTTATAAAGAGTTCCCGAAACACGCTCACTGGGTGGTTGCTGAGCCCGGCTGGGAGGAGATTGCCGGTTACGTAGACGACTGGCTGAGTCACGGTCGCCACAGCAGCAATTAACCACCCCCGCTGATGTAGACTATTTCAGCAGCACCATCCGTCTGGTAATATGACGTCCCCCGGCGGTCAGGCGGTAGAAATATATCCCTCCGGGTAGATCTTTTGCCGAAAAGCGAACCGAATGGGTTCCGGCAGCTTTTACCTCATCAAGCAATATTGCCACGCTTTGGCTGAGTATGTTAAACACCTCAAGTTTTACCGGTAACTCCCGGGATAAATCAAACCGTATCAGTGTAGAAGGATTGAAGGGATTGGGATAATTCTGGTGAAGTGCAAACCCTTCCGGCAGGTCGGCAACGGGGTTACCGGTAATACCGGTTGGTGCGCCGTAAATCGTATAGGAATCAATTAAGATGCCGGTACGGGTAATGAATTTAAAATTGATGCTGTCCAGATTAGCCGTTACGAACATAGCGCCGTAATCGCCATTATAGCGCACCCGGGTTTCCGGCAGGGAGTCCATAAAACTGTAAATGGAACGCCCCCCCAGCCCGTTCACAAAATAAACCAAACTATCCACCAGCAGACGCTCATAGGTATGATCGTGACCCGCCATCACCGCTGTGGCACCCCATTCCCGGAAGGACCATCTCATGCGGGTGGTAGAGCCGTGATGACCGGACGAATAGGGAGGATGATGGAAATACACCACTTTCCAGGGTTCGGTTGATTGAAGCATCCGGTTTTGCAGCCAGGCGGCTTGAATGGAAGTACTGTCGCTGCCATCCGGCTCATCCCCGTCACTATCCAGGGCAAAAAAGTGCACCGGACCCCAGGCAAAATCATAATAGCGCTCGTTGCCCGGCAGGGTGAAATAATCCAGGTATGGTTGGGCATTCGGGGTATGCCAATCATGGTTGCCAAGGGAGGGAAAGAAGCGATTGGTATCCGCTCCATTGCCGTAATTACCAAAATACGGATATATGAAATCATGAAAATATTGCCCGATGTTGGGGTCAATCGTGGAGGCTTCCCCATCGGGATAATTATTATCGCCCAGGGTGATGATAAAGTCCGGGTTCCAACTAATGATCAGATCAGCGACGTCTTGCAAATTCTGACCCTGCGAACCGTAATCACCAATAACTCCAAATTTCACGGAATCAACGCCCCGGGCAAAAGCAACGGAACCGACGAGCCAGCTTAATAACATGACTGTCATCAGACAAAAAAAGATAACCGAATTCAGATATTGCCGTGCAATGTTTACCATCATTTCTTTACCCCATGTTTCGTTGTGACCTTCCAGCAATCCATAATCTATACTTCGTATACAAGAAATATACCAACAGCAGTACACCCACCGTTCGGTTATTTTTTGGCATTGTCCAATTTCCCAGCAGAATTTCCGTCTCAGAAGTACCCAAAAGGGCTGATTGAATCAAAACGGCGGGAGTTTCACCATCTCATTGCGGACAAACCGCCCGGTTTTTACGTTCCGCACTTGACAGCGGTAGGATATTGAGGAAAGCGACAGACTTTGATCCCGGGGGCATGACAAATTGCCTATCATTTTTGAAATTTTCCAGCGCAGTTTTCACCTGGGATACAGCCGTTTAACCGTGATTGCGACAAATGGCCCCCTGTGCTAAAATGGTTTCGGAATATGCCCGTTCCCAAAGGGGCTTTGGGAACGAGTAGGTAAACCGTTTCTGCGGTGTTGAGTGGAAGCCGTTGCTTTCCATCCCCATGCCAAACGCCGGGAAGCGAGCAACAGAAAATGTTGAACTCGAAAGAACATGACCGAACCGTGGGGATGCAATCTGTAAAAATGTTTCACAACCCGGGATTTTCCCGAGGGATTAATTCCCAACGTAGTTCGGTGCTGTGTTGATAGAGCCGGGTAACATCAACAGAGCCATCTGTAATGTCGATTGACCCGGTGAGCAAGTTTTGCTTCAACCACTGAATGGTTCCCAATCCGGCGGGGACATCCTCTTTATTGAGGCAGGCAGCCAGTATGGTCTCCATCACAAACCCCGGTCCGCCATGAAAAGTGCTGCTGATGACATTTTTCAGCGAGTGCCGCTCTCCTACCCCGGCAAACGCCAGGGTCTGCTCAATCCCACCCAATACCGCCGGTTTCAAAATAAAAGCGGCTACACCACGGGGCAATTGCAGCTCATGGGGAGAGCATTCGCTGAGTGTTTCATCCAATGCGATGGGAACGCCGGTTAGATTGTAGAATTCGGATAATTCGCCGGGGTTTTTCAAAGGCTCTTCCAGATACCCTATCGGCACACCTTTGATTCCCCTGGCGAATTCAACCGCCGTTGGTAAATCCCAGGCACGATTGGCATCCAGGCGAATGGATATGTCAGGGGAAATATTGTGGGCTGTCTGTTTTACAAGTTCAATGTCGTGTGCCACGGAACGTCTGCCGACTTTGATTTTCACCGCCGGAAACCCTTTGGAAACAATGTCTGACAATTGACGCCGGATGTTTTCGCCGGTTCCATTTAGCAACGCATTTAATGAGACATGCTTACGGCATTGGGGGGAAATGAATTGCCAAATCTTTTTTTCTTCCCGGGCGGCGAACAGGAACAGAATGGCGGTTTCCAGACCAAACCGCACCGATGGGAACAAATTCGGGGGAAGCCAGCGCCGGAACTCTCCGGTGAAATTTGTGACCTTCCCGGGCACCTCTTTGTGAAGTAAAAATTGCCGAACGTCGCGGAGTTGTGACAGGGTATCCTCCATACTTTCCCGATGGAGACCGGGCAGCGGCGCAATTTCTCCCACTCCCTGGTGCCCGGCATCATCCTCAAGACGAATGATCCAGCCCGATCGTATCTTTTCCAACGTTTTTTTTAGGGGCAATGGTGCTCGAAGTGGGAGATCATACCGGTAGATTTCAAAATGAGTGATTTTCACTGTGGCTACCCTACTCAATCACCCACCCGAGGGAAAAGAGAATGCTGTAGATCAGCAGGAGACGGCCGGTATCCCCCAGGGCTTTGTTTAGCACCGGACTGCCACTTTCCCGGAACACCAGTTTAATGGACGGATAAGCCAACATAAGTACCAGCAGGGTGGCAATGGAATAATAATTGTCTTTTTTGTAGAATGCCAATCCTACAGGAAGCAGGCAAGCAATCAACAGGGATAGCAAATATTCCATCCGGGCAAAGGTAATTCCGAAGCGCACCGCCAGGGTTCGTTTACCGGCTTTGCGGTCTGTTTCCACATCTCTCAGGTTATTGACCGTTAATAAAGCCGTGGAGAGGAGACCGGGCGCCAGTCCGGCTAACAGCACCGGGGTAGTGATTTGAAGTGTTTGCAGATAATAAGTTCCGCCCACGGCGATCGGTCCGAAAAAAATCAGTACGAAAATATCGCCCAAACCGTTGTATCCCAGCGGATAGGGACCGCCGGTATACAAAATTCCCAGAAGGATGGACATCACGCCGATCAGTAAAATCGGGAAACCGCCCCGCCAGACCAGGTACATCCCGGCGGCAAAAGCCAGCGCAAACACGCTAATAAAGGCGATTTTCATGGTTTGGGGAGAAACCAATCCCGCCTGGGTTACCCGCACAGGTCCCAATCGTTCCCCGGTATCGGCACCGTGAAGATAATCATAATAATCATTGGCAAAGTTGGTACCGATTTGAATCATCACCGCAGCAAACAGGGTAACCGCTGCCGATAACCAATGCACCCTGCCGTCGGCATACGCCATGGCAGTGCCCATGAGAACCGGCGCCACACCCGCCCACAGTGTTTTGGGACGAACTGCCAAAATCCAGGTTCGGAGAGTTGTTGTTTCGTTCATAGGCCCTTCCTGTGCTAACTTCCCAATACATAAATAACGTCAATTCCAGAAAAAAGAACGCTGATGGACCCGGGTGAGCCGGATTCTCGCAGATTTTTTTTAATATGATGACCCATCACCGGTGTCAATCGGCGTTAACGGTTTCATCTGTATTCCATTTCAAGTGACGCTTAATTCAAATTAAATATCAAACTGCTTTACCGATGACCGTTGATTGCCATCCCTCCCTATTTCCCCACTCACTCATTATCCTTCTACCCTCTTCAAGGTCTTCGGGTAAATTTGGCAAAATTCGGTTTTCGTTTTTCCAGAAAGGCATTTTTACCTTCCTGCCCCTCCTCGGTCATATAAAAGAGCATGGTGGCGCAGCCGGCTAACTCCTGCAAGCCCGCCTGACCATCGCAATCGGCATTCAACGCGGCTTTTAAGCAACGGATGGCAGTGGATGAATTTGCCAGGATCTCCCGGCACCATTGGATGGTTTCTTCTTCCAATTTTTCTAACGGTACCACGGTATTCACCAACCCCATATCCAGCGCTTGCTGAGCGTTATACTGACGGCACAGGAACCAGATTTCACGGGCTTTTTTTTGACCAACAATCCGCGCCATGTAGCTGGCACCGTAACCGCCATCAAAAGAACCAACCCTGGGTCCGGTTTGACCGAAAATGGCGTTATCGGCGGCAATGGTGAGGTCACACATCAGGTGGAGCACATGCCCGCCACCAATGGCATAACCGGCTACCATGGCGATTACCGGCTTGGGGCAGGTACGGATTTGCCGCTGAAAGTCCAACACGTTCAAACGATGAATCCCGCCTTCATCCACATACCCGGCTTCCCCGCGAATGCGTTGATCACCCCCCGAACAAAACGCCTTCTCCCCTTCCCCGGTCAAAATAATCACCCCGATTTCCGAATCATCCCGGGCATCTGCCAGGGCATCCATCATCTCCCGAACCGTTAAAGGGCGAAACGCATTGCGCACTTCCGGGCGGTTGATGGTAATTTTGGCAATGCCCTCTGCCTTGTGGTATTTGATATCGGTGTACTCCCGGGCAATTTTCCAGTTTACAGTGCTCATATAACTCTCCTTCTCCATTTTAATCAATATTCTTGAATATATGGGGAAAAATCAAATGATCAAATTTCCTTTTATTGTTGCGGAAAAATCAACCTTTGAAAAAGAACCTCTTAACCTGTTTTGTAAACAACTGCGGCGCCTCTACATGAACATTGTGTCCACACCCGGGGATTACTGCCATGCGAATCCGGGAGGAAGTTTGACACATTTCTTCGGCAATCGCACGAAATTTCTTATCTTTTTCCCCTACCATCAAAAGCAGAGGAATTTTAACCTCCGGAAGCTCGTTCCACAGGGAGGGTTGGGCACCGGTACCCAGTTCCCGCAGCACCTTTGCCAGATGGTGGGGGTTATTGCGTAAGCGCCGTTGCAGCATGTTTGGAAAGGCATCGTTCTCCGGCAACCCCTGGAACAGCGGTTGGCGATACCACTCTCGTAGAAATGTACGAAAATCGCTGTTCTCCAGGCGTTCGGCTCTTTTCTCATCCAATTCCCGTCGTTGACGACGCTCGTCCGGATGCCGTATGCCCGGGGAAGCGCCTTCCAGAATGACCTTCTGAAAATACCGGGGATGCTTTAGAGCAAGATACAATGCCAGGCGCCCCCCCATGGAATAGCCAATTAGGAAACAGGATGAAATCCCGGCATTGTCCAGGGTATAGACAACCGCCCGAGCCGTGTTTTCCATCGACCAGGACACACCCACTTCCGGGCTTCGGTTCCTGCCGTGACCGGGCAGGTCGACTAAAAAGCATTGAAAATCGGATTCCAAAAGATTGACCACCGCCTCCCAATCCCATGCATCCCCCATAAATCCATGAAGGAACAGAATTGCCGGCGCAGAGCGTTTTCCGGAGCGACGGATGCTGATTGTCGGTATCTTTTGCATCGGGATGTTTCTGGATCGAATGATGGTTGATTTAACGAGCGATAAAAAAAAACGGGACATCCGCAGGGGACTCCCGTTTTAAAGTGTAAAATGACATCTGCGGTTAATGATCTCGTTTCGCTTTCCGGAAGAGATACTCTTTGCGGCTCAAATTGTAGCGCCCCTCCCGGTCAATCTTCTTCAGCACCACCTGAACCACATCACCGACTTTCACCACATCGGTTACTTTTGCCACCCGGCTTCGATCCAGTTCCGAGATATGAATCAATCCTTCCTTACCGGGCATAAATTCTGCAAAAGCGCCGAAATCCATAATTCGCTTTATTGTGGCGGTATACTCTCTTCCGACTTCCGGTTCGGCAACCAACCCTTCCACTATCTTCCGGGCTTCTTCAGCCGCTTTTACATCCGATGAAGCGATGACGGTCATACCGGTGTCATCGATATCAATTTTAACGCCGGTCTTCTCGATAATCCCGCGGATGGTCTTGCCGCCGGGTCCAATCACCTGACCGATCTTCTCCTTGGGAATCATCAGGGTGAGGATACGGGGCGCATACGGTGAAATTTCCGCCCGGGGACGATCGATGGTGGCATCCATGATATCCAGGATTTTCAAACGGGCTTTCCGGGCGCGCTCCAGGGCTTCGGTTAAGATGTCGAAGGTTAAGCCGGAAATTTTGATATCCATCTGAAATGCCGTGATACCTTCCCGGGTGCCCGCTACCTTAAAATCCATATCACCAAGATGGTCTTCGTCTCCCAGAATGTCGGTCAACACCCGCACGTCATCATTTTCTTTGATTAATCCCATGGCAATGCCGGCAACATGACACTTGGTCGGCACCCCGGCATCCATCAAACTTAGAGAGCCGGAGCATACCGTTGCCATGGATGAGGAACCGTTGGATTCCAAAATCTCCGAGACAATGCGGATGGTATAAGGAAAACTTTCTTCGGTAGGCAGCACCGGTTTAATGGCACGTTCCGCCAGATCACCATGTCCGATTTCCCGGCGAGATGAGCCGCGAAACGGTTTCACTTCCCCGACACTGAAACCGGGAAAATTATAATGCAGCATATAGCTTTTGGAGGTCTCGCCTTCCAGGGCATCGATTATCTGTTCATCCACCTTGGTGCCCAGGGTGGTGGCTGCCAGGCTTTGGGTTTGCCCGCGGGTAAACAGTGCCGACCCATGTGCCCGGGGCAGAAAAGAGACCTGGCATTCGATGTCTCGGATATCGTCCATCCCCCGACCATCAAGACGCAACCCTTCGTTGAGAATCATTGCCCGCACTTCTCGCTTTTCGATATCGCCGAACATTTCCTTGATCAGTTTGGCATAGGGCTCATACTCTTCTCCCAACATCTCATACAGTTCATCCCGGATGTCTGAGATTGCTTCACGTCGGCTCTTTTTATCCTGAATCCGAATCGCTTCCCGAATGCGAGGGATGACAAATGATTCGACTTTTTCCGGTAACCCTTCCGGGATTTCCGGCTCCGGAATGGGCATTTTCTCAATGGTGAACTCGGAGAGCAATTCCTGCTCCAATTCGATAATGTCCTTAATGTATTGATGCCCGAAATTAAGCGCCTCCAGCATCTCCGACTCGGATATTTCTTCCGCCTCTCCTTCTACCATGATGATGGAGTCAGAGGAACCGGACATTACCAGGTTCATGGTGCTCTCGTCCAGTTGGGAGAAGGTGGGATTGATGACAAAATTTCCATCTACTTTCCCAACCCGAACCGAGGCAATCGGTCCTTCAAAGGGGATATCCGACAGGCACAGGGCAGCCGAAGCGCCAATACCACCCAGAATATCGGCATCGTTTTCCTGGTCACTGGAAATCACAAACACCACCACCTGGGTGTCGTTTTTAAATCCCTTGGGAAATAAAGGGCGAATGGGTCGGTCAATCAGGCGGGCGCTGAGGATTTCCTTTTGCCCGGGTCTTCCCTCCCGTTTAAAAAAACCGCCTGGAATTTTTCCGGCGGCATAGGTTTTTTCCTGGTATTCTACGGAAAGGGGGAAAAAATCCAGGTCTTCACGCGGTTCTTTGGAACAGGTGGCAACTGCCAGCACCATCGTCTCGCCATATTGAACCGTAACCGCACCATTGGCTTGTTTTGCCAGCCGCCCGGTTTCTATGGTCAACAGGCGCCCACCGATTTCTCTTTCTTTCTTAACAATCATAAATTCCTCGGATGTTTCTTATCGTCTCAATCCCAATTCCTGGATGAGGTTACGATAACGGTTAATGTCTTTTCGTGCCAGATAGTTTAACAATCTTCTCCGTTGACCCACTAATTTCAACAATCCCCGCCGGGAATGATGATCCTCTTTGTGGGTCTTCAAATGTTCGGTAAGATGCAGGATCCGCTGGGTAATCAGGGCTACCTGCACTTCCGTTTTGCCGGTGTCGTTCTCATTTTCACCAAATTTTTTGATGATGGCTTTTTTGTCCTCGCTGGTAATGGTCATTTTTCCTCCATGTCTAATCTTTCACAAATAACTTTGTCTTGCTGTAATTGTTCTCTTAATGCAGCGATACCCGGAAATTTTTTTTCGGGACGTATGTATTGTTTAAACGTTACCGTTAAAGGTTCTCCATAAATTGAAGCGTTAAAGTTAAAGAGATGCACTTCCAAAGTCAAGGAATCATGATCAAAGGTCGGTCGGACACCAATATTCATCATGCCCCGGTAAATTTGGGAATGAAGCTGGACATCCACCGCATAAACGCCTTTTGCCGGAATCATTTTATCGGAATCGGTCACCTGCAGATTGGCAGTGGGAAAGCCAATTTCTTTCCCCCGTCCGTCACCATGCACCACCGTGCCGCTGAGACTGTATTTTCTACCCAGAAACTTGTGAACCAACTCCATCTGTCCCTCGGAAATCAGTTTCCGAATGGCGCTGCTGCTCACCACCTGCCCGTCGATTTCCAGCGGCGGCACCTGGTGAACCCGGAAGCCGTACTTTCTGCCCAATTCCTTTAGCTTCTCGAATGTTCCCTCCCGGTTTCGCCCAAAGTGGTGATCGTGTCCGATAACCATTTCCTGCACCCGCAGACGATCCAGCAAAATTTCTTTCACAAATTCTTCGGCAGATTTGGCGGCAAATTCCCGGGTAAATGGAATGATAACAATCTGCTCAAGACCTAACTTTTCAAACAAGTTCAATTTTTCTTCGATGGTGGTGAGCAACCCCAGGGAAGTATTCCCGGGCTTCCCCAGCACTTTCCGGGGGTGCGGTTCAAAGGTAACAATGGTGCTGCGGTAACCATGTTGCCCTGCCAACTGGAACAACCGGTTGAGAATGCTCTGATGTCCCAGGTGCACCCCGTCGAACGTGCCCACAGTGACGGCGCTTTCCCGGTCTATAGGGATATCCGCTATGTTGCGAATGATTTTCATCGTCATAAACTATTTGTTGATTCAACCATCGTTTCAATTTCTGCCGGGGTCAAACTGTGCTCGATGCGGTATTCGCCCACCCGGGTGCGAACCAGACGCTGCACATATCCCACGGTATGAAGCCGTTTCGCCATATCTCTTGCCAGGGCACGGATATAGGTGCCTTTTCCGCATACCACCCGAATGGTAAACGCTCCCGGCTCCACCGACAGCAGTTCAATTTCCATAATCTCCACAGTTTTGAACAACTGCGGCACTTCTTTTCCGCTGCGGGCTAATTTATAGAGCCTTCTCCCCCGGTGCTTGGCTGCCGAAAAGGAAGGGATTTCCTGCTCAATCACCCCGGTAAATTCCGGAATAACAGCCAAAATATCTTTTTCGGAGATTTCGGGGGGCTCTTCCCGCTTCACCACTTTCCCGGTAATGTCAAGGGTGTCGGTTTCGGTGCCCAGGGCAATATCCGCCACATACTCTTTGGGCAAATTCATTAATTGGGAGACTTTTTTCGTGGCGGGACCCAGGCAGACCAGCAAAACACCAGTGGCAAACGGATCCAGGGTGCCGGCATGTCCCACTTTGCGGATGCCGGTGATCCGACGGATTTTGTTGACGACATCAAAGGATGTCCATCCTGCGGGTTTATTAATGGATAGGATTTTGCCTTCGGTCGGAAGATACACTGCTTTATTTTTTTTCTTGCTTTTTGATGTCATTCAATAATTTCTCAATTTTCCGGGCGTATTCCAGGGTATCATCTTCGAAGAATCGCAACTCGGGTACGGAGCGCATTTTTAAATGCGGTGCAATTTCATTTCGAATAAAATTCTTGGCGCGATTTAACACTGCCAGTGATTTTTCCCGCTCCACCTCATCTCCCAGAACCGTAAAATAGATAGAGGCAACTCCCAGATCCCGGCTGATTTTTACATGAGTAATGGTGATAAATCCTTTATTGGGGTCTTTAATCCGCTGGTCAATCACCATGCTAACCAGCTCTTTTATCTGGTCGGCCACCTTGCGCTGCCGAATCGTTTCCGCTGCCATCATCAACCCGTTTTCGATTTAATCTATCCGCTTCAAAACAATTGATATTTATCCACTGCGTGGCGCTTCGCAAAAAAAGACACCGGTAGTTATGCCGCTTCCCCGGCTTTTCCTACCAATATTCAATTGAATGGTGAATGATTTCCGCAAAACCATTGTTGTCGATCAACCGGAAGATGGTATTCATACTCTTTTCCAGAAATTTAAAATCATTCCCTATCTGGGCAATTCCCAACTGAGCGCGCTGCCATTTATCCTGGTAATCCAACTCTGCAATAGAAACATTATACTTCTTTCCAACCCGGTCTTTGATGCCTCTTAAGATGGTGCGCTTATCTTTTAAAGAACCGGAACCGGGTAAATACAAATCCACTGTCATCACTGCCACAATCATGATTGCTTTTTGGGTATTAAGGTAACGATTGCCGAATTCTCCAAAGCACAACGCAACCCGTTTTCTCGATAAAAACGAATCGGGTTACTGTTGTGCGGAACGAGTGAGCGTGCGGGCTTCTTCGACAATTTCGTAGGCTTCGATGATATCGCCTTCCTGGATGTCGTTATAATTCTCCAGGGTTAACCCGCATTCATATCCTGCCTGTACTTCTCTCACATCTTCCTTAAATCTTTTCAGTGAGGAGAGTTTGCCGTTGTAAAGTTCCACATCGTTACGAATTAGCCGCACATTGGCGTTGCGGGTGATTTTGCCACTCTGCACGTAGCACCCGGCAACGGTACCGATTCGGGAAATCTTAAACGTCTCCCGAACTTCCAGGGTGCCCAGCAGAACTTCTTTCATTTCCGGTTCCAGCATCCCTTCCAGGGCTTTTTCCACATCCTCGATGGCATTGTAAATCACCTTATAAAGACGGATATCCACCTTTTCCTTTTCCGCCGCTTCTTTTGCTTTTACAGAGGGACGGACGTTGAAACCGATGATAACGGCATGGGACGCTGCTGCCAAAATTACATCGGATTCGGTGATGGGACCTACCGCTTTTCGAATCACCTGCACCTCCACCTCTTCGGTGGAAAGCCGCAGCAGGGAGTCTGTTAACGCCTGGGCAGAGCCATCCACATCCGCTTTAATAATCACCTTCAGTTCTTTCACGTTCCCGCTTTTGATCTGGCGCGACAACTCATCCAGCGTCATGAGTTTGACCTGCCGGAAGTCCTGTTCGCGTTTCAACTGTTGGCGCTGGGTAGCAATTTCACGGGCACTTTTCTCATCTGGCAACACAATCAGCTTATCACCGGCTTCCGGCAACCCGCTGATTCCTAAAATTTGAACCGGGGTGGAAGGCGGCGCCGAGTCAACTCGTTGACCTTTATCATTGAACATCGCCCGCACCTTTCCCCACTGGGTGCCAACAATGAAGACATCCCCCTTATGAAGGGTACCCTCCGTTACCAGCACCGTGGCTACGGACCCCCTTCCCTTGTCCAATTGGCTTTCCAACACCACCCCGCGAGCTTTCTTCCTGGGATTCGCTTTTAAATCGAGCATTTCCGCTTCCAGGAGAATTTTTTCCAGCAACTCGTCAATATTCTGCCCGGTTTTCGCCGATACCTCCACACATTGGTAAGTGCCGCCCCAGTCTTCAACCAGGAAATTGCGATCGGCTAATTGCTGGCGAATGGCATCGGGATTGGCGTTGGGTTTGTCAATTTTGTTGATTGCAAAAACGATGGAGACACCGGCGGCTTTGGCGTGGTCCAGGGCTTCTTCGGTCTGTGGCATCACCCGGTCGTCGGCGGCAATCACAATGACCACAATATCCGTTGCCTGAGCACCACGGGCACGCATCGCCGTAAATGCCTCATGACCCGGGGTATCTAAAAAGGTAATCTTGCGACCGTCTTCCAGTTCCACTTCATAGGCGCCAATGTGCTGGGTAATCCCACCCGACTCGCCGGCAACTACATTCGTTTTTCGGATATAATCCAACAGGGAGGTCTTTCCATGATCCACATGCCCCATCACGGTGACAACCGGGGGGCGCGGTTGGATATCTTCCGGATTTTCCTCCTCATCTACTGCAATTTCCAGAAATTCCGATCCAATCTCTTCAGCTTCTTCCACTTCATAGCCAAATTCCTCGGTCAACAGCCTGATGGTATCCATATCCAGGCGCTGGTTAATGGTGACCACCAAACCCAGTTCCAAACATTTCTGGATGATTTCTGTAGGCGGAACATCCAGCAGGTTTGCCAGATCCTGGGTGGTAATAAACTCCGTCACCCGGATCACATTGCTTTCTTCTTCCTCTTCGGAGCCGGAAGCCTTCACTTTCCGTCGCTTTTTTTTGCCGGTACCGGCGTCACGAATTTCTGCCAGGGTCTTTTTCAGGGAACTTTCAACTTCTTTCTCGTCAACCTGTTTCTTCTTTTTCCGTCGCTTCCCAACTTCCTTTTCTTTTATGATTTCATCTTCTTCATCCAGAGGAATCAATTGATTGCGAAACTTTTTACTCTCCCGCCGCACCATTTCATAAGCTTTCCGACGGCGTGCTTCCCGCTCTTCTTCAAGTTCTTTCCGACCTTTTTTCTTCTTCTTTTTCTTGTCAGTACCTTTTTCTTCCTCAATCAACTCTTCGATTGGTAAAGCGCCGGTTTCCGCCATCGTTTCTTCCGCCGCGCTTTTGGAACCTTTCTTCTTGCGCCGGGGCTTCTCGACTGTTACATCTTTACCGGACTTTAATTGCGCAAGCACTCGCTTCTGTCGCTCTTTCTTCCGGGCTTTCTCTTCTTCTAACTTCTTCAGGTATTCCTTCGCCATGGGATGATCAACAATGTCACCCACCCGGGGATGCCCGGGGGTAATTTTCAACTCCCCGGATTCTTCCGACGGCGTTTCCGCTGGTGTTTCCTCGGTTACCGCTTCTACTTCGGAAGTGGCGACTGCCTCTTCAGCGGTTTCCGCAACTTCGGGTGGCTCCTCACTCGCTTCCGGCGACTCTTCAACCGGTTGTTCTTCTTCCGGCTCTGCTTCCGGAACTTCCTCGGTGGGAACAACTTCCGGCTCCTCAACTTCCGGGGCTGCTTCTTCAACAACAGCTTCCGGCGACTCTTCGGCCCCAGGGGATTCCACTGTTTCTTCTTCCACGGTAGTCGCGGTTGCTGCATCGGCAGTGGTTTCCGGAACCGGCGACGTGGTTTGCACCACTTCTTCCGTCACATCTTCCCGTTTTCTACGGCGATTGTGGATTTTCTCTGCTACTTTCTTTTCGAACGAAAATCTTTCCAGAATCAAATCATACACATCTTCTTCCAGACGCATATTATGCCCGGTGACCGGAACCCCCTTTTTCTGGAGAAATTCTTTGATCGTTTCAGTCGCCAAATTCAATTCTTTCGCGACCTGAAAAAGTTTTTTCCGTTTTGGTTTAACCGATACTGTCATTTATTCTCCTGACGTAGATATTTTAAAAACCCCTGCGCAAAACTTCCCTGTTCAATTCCGATGATTTTATACCCGCTTAAATGTAACAATTTGTTCTCTGTGTCAGTTGCATCAACAATAAAAACCGGTATTTCAGACATTCGGGCGATGGTCATCACCTTTTTAAACGAATTTTTCCCTAAAGTCGAATCACATAAAATGAATGCTATTTTCTTCCGCTTTACACCTCGTTTCACTGCATCCAACCCGGTGGCTGCCTGCCGGGCTTTCAGGGCAAATCCAAGCAATCCGCTCAGGTGAGCGTCCAGCACTATGGATTGCATTGCTGCCATGTATCTCGAACGTTATATATTCAATTGGCTCAAAATCTTCTGAGCCGTTTTTTGACCGATGCCGGGAATTTCCAGGAGCCCCTGTAAACCGAGATTCTTTAATTCCTCGGCATTGGTCACTCCCGATTCTTTTAACTTTTCCACCACTTTCTTGCTTAAACCGGGGATATCCGCCACATCCATGGCGGTTTCTTCCTCCATTGCTCTTTCATAAAACTCGGATTCTTTCATCAATTCGATATTAACGCCGGTTAATTCCTGGGCTAATTCCCGATTGGCTTCCCCCCTGCCCATTGCCAATCCCATGTCTTTATCAGGGATAATTGCCACAGCCAGGTTTTCTTCGGAATTATAAATAACCCGTACTGGCTTGGCAGGAGTTAATGCCCGGGTCAGGAAAATTTCCGGCTCATTGGAAAAGGCTATCACATCAATTTTTTCCCCATTCAGTTCCCGCACAATCGATTGAATTCGAACGCCGCGCATTCCCACACAAGCGCCAACCGGGTCAATCCGCTTATCGATCGATTCCACGGCAATTTTGGAGCGTTCCCCGGGACGACGGGCAACCCGTTTAATTTCCACGATACCGTCAAATATCTCCGGCACTTCGATTTCGAACAAGCGAATCAGGAATTGATCATCCGCCCGGGAGACGATGATTTCCGGGCGATGCCCCCGCCGTCGACGACGCCGATCGCTCTCTTCCTGAGATTCGTCACTCTTATCCGGCTTAATCACCTCCTTAATCAGTGCCCGCACACTGTCCCCCCGGCGAAGCCGTTCATTGGGAATCGATTCCGAACGGGGCATAAACATTTCAGTGCGGTCCACAACAATAAAATAACCGGCACGGGTTTCCTGGTGAACATCTCCGATGACGATCTCCCCTACCCGCGACTTGTACTCTTCATACACCTTGTTCTTTTCATACTCCCGGAGCCGCTGCATTAAGGTCTGTTTGGCGATGTTAATCAACCGGCGACCAAAGGTATCCGGTTTGATAACTTCGGCAAAAAATTCCCCTTCTTCCACCTCCGGATCGACCTTCATGGCTTCTTTTAGGGCAATTTGGGTGTCCGGGTCGACAACTTCATCCACCACCTCTTTCTCGACAAAAATTTCAATATCTCCCCGGTCGATATTCACGATGACGTCAAATTCAGCATCTTCGCCATACTCCCGTTTCATCAACGTTGTAAAAATGTCTTCCAGAATATCTCGTAAATCTTCTTTGTTAATTCGTTTCTCGCGCGCTATTTCTGCGGCTGCTGCAACGATTTCACTTTTCATTGATTGTCTTTACCTCCAACTATGAATGTTACCATTTTAAATAAACTTTTGCTTTTTTTATTTGATTCCGGGGAATCGTAATTTCCCGGTTTTCCCCGGTTAAAATGATGCGCTCCGCATCCACTCCGCTTAAGGTCCCCACAACCTCCCGGGTTTCCTCTTCTCCGGAGAAATAAATCACCCGAAGCATCCTGCCCAGGTTTTTCCGAAATTCCCAGGTCCGCTCCAGGGGATGATCAATCCCCGGGGAGGATACCTCTAACCGATATCGACCTTCCAGTACATCACTCATATCCAATAGGTCGCGAATCTGCCGTGTCAATTGCGTGATTTCCCGGAGGGTAATTCCCTGCTCCGTATCGGCATAAATTTTCAATACCCGGTTTCCCACACCTCCGTGTAATTCCAAATCCACTAAATGTAAATACTCTTCATCAAATAGCGGTTGAATTAGCTCACGTATTTTCGAAACCATATCTTTCATTGCCGTGTAAATCCCCCTGATAACAAAAAAGTGGGTTTCGCAACCCACTTTAAAGCGCAGAAAATATAAGTGTTCCGTAATGGAAAAGCAAGCACAATTCGCTTTTTTGAATAGACTTTCCCCTGTTTCGGCTCTCAACAAACAATCGAAAGCTACCTGAAACGTCTATTACTTCCTTGCCGCTTTCCCCTTCACCCGGTAATTAAACTCAAAAGCGTGGATGGTATTCCATTGCCGTTCACCGATTGCCCGGCTGCGGGTGCCGTCTGCCGGACCGACCGGTTTGCCGTAGCTGTAAAACCAATTCACAATCGGACCGCCGCTAAAGTTCAGAAAAATCCAATATTTACCCGGGGAGAGAATGATCCCTTCCCGACGGAAGTCAAAATCCACCCAGCGGTAGCCCTGGCCGGTGTTTAAGTACTGCACCCGGATTCGCCTGCTTTTCACCGCTGTTGCGCCCGGCTGCCCCCCGGCATCTTCGCTCAACTCCAGCCAGATATCCCCGCTGCCGCCAAAATTATGCAACGCCAGGGCAATGGTCTCCAGCTTTATCGGTTTAGCCAGTTCAAACACCTGGGCAAATTGGCGCCCGGCAGTGGCATATTCGGCAGTTTCCACTAAGAACGACCGGGTTAAACGGTTGCTTCCCGGCTCTTCGCCGGCACGGGGAAAGGCAAAATTGACATCCTCCGGAAACTCGAGATTGCCGTACACAAAGGGCTGATCATACCGGAGCTGGGTATAATCCACTGCTTCCGCGGGTTCGGCAGGCGGGGATTTCCTGGGCATTGGTTCAGGCGCTGGCTCGGGTTTCGGTTCAGCGGGCTCTTCCGGTTTTTCCTCAGCTTGCTGCCCGGACGGCGTCAGAGCGGCAATGGGCGGCTGCGCAGCCACTATCGGCGGGGTAAGCAATATTTTTTTTAACTGTGTGTCTGCAATTTCACCCTGGAAGTTCACGACATCCCTCACGAACTCACTGGCAATGGCTTCTTCTAACTTTGGTGACTGTGGTTTTGTGCCGCGTGACTGCCGCCAACGAACCAGACCGTCGTTGACGGTTTCTTCGTTATCAATACCGACTTCCACCCGCAGGTAACGATTGCTGACAAAAAATTCGCTTTGCTGGGGATCAAACGGTATCCAGCCGACATCCGGAAGATAGACCTCGATCCAGGAATGCCTGCCCTGCGCCATCCCGAACTGATACTGGCTTTCCCCCACGGCAAAGGAATAGGGCTTATCCAGTGTAATTCCGTTGACAATTCGCACCGGAATCCCTGCTGCCCGGAGTAACGCGGCTGCCAGGTGGGAATAATTCTGGCAATTACCTTTGCCGCTGTTAAAAGCATAAAGGGCATCATACTTCTCAGGGGTCAAAATGTATTGCAGGTGTTCACTGACCCAGTTGAGAACATTCCGGGTTGCCTGGTAAACAGTGCGGGCGTTCCGGGTTAGCTCAGCCGCTTTTTGTTGAATTGCCGGGTTGTCTGCCGGCACCTGTGTCGTAGAAGTCAAAAAGACTTGCACCTCTCCCGGCAGGGATCGTACAGGGAAAGGAGCGTTTTCAGGAATCAACGGCTTCAGGTTTACCCGGTTGTTCGCCTGGAAAGTGACTTCCGCGGTAACGTTCCCGGCAGGATTTTCCCAATAAAACGTACGGATGAGATTTCCCCGCTCATCGGCACTTTCCTCCTGACGGGTGGGTGAGGGAGTAAAATGGAACCGAACATTGCGGATTTCCTGACGGTATGTAGGGGAATTAAAATTTTGGGGAACGACAAAGCTGACGACCAGTTCTTTAAGTCCGGGAAACAATTGAATGTCCTGTTCCAACCGGTATTGTATTTGAGAAGATTGCTGCCCGGTTACCTGAATTTGTTGGGCGGCAAGGGGAACAAAAATGCTGAGGACATAGATACTGATCAAACGGAAGGATTGACTCATGGCAGACTCCTGGTCAAGGTTTGGGAATCATTTTGTTCCATGATTTCCAATTGGCGAATTTTTATCTTGAGACGCTAATCGTCCTTTGTAAATCGACATTTGCGTGCCCCATTACAACGCCTCCCAACGTCTTCCTATTGGGAGTGGCGTGGGGATATTTCACCTGGTGTGGTCCAGGGGTACCAATCGGCAGAGTTTTGCACACCACAAACCCATTACAATACCAACCAAGTTTTCTCACTTCGAACCGATAAATTTGTTGTTTAGAGTGGCGAAGGAAAACATTTCATAAATTCTGGTCCCACGGTTCGGTCATTTTCTTTCGAGTTCAACATTTTCTGTTGCTCGCTTCC
>CAYYGL010000042.1:0-29178 GCA_964471235.1 uncultured Calditrichaceae bacterium | reverse complement strand
AACTGATGCTGCAAAAATTCGGCAAACAGGTCGTGATACCGATAAGCTGCTTTATTCTCTGCTGCAATCAGGAAAAGATTCCGGCGGTAAGCTTCTTCCAGTAACGCCGGCGCCCCGGGGTTCCCTGTCACCGCACGACAGAGCCGGGGTGTCAGTTCAGAAAGGATGGATGTTTCCAGCAGGAACTTTCGCAGCTCTTTCGATTGATGGGCAAGCACTTCTTCAGCCAATAATTGATAAACAAGCCGATTGGAACCGGAGAATTGGGTAACAAACGCCTGCTGCTGCAGTGGACTTTTCAATCGTTGAAAAGTTAAAGCCAAAAGATGGAGCGATGCCGCCCAGCCCCCGGTGCGCTCGTAAATGAGTTGCCCCTCGATGGGTGTTAGATCAATCATCCACAGTTGCTGAAAATACGTTCGGATTTCTTCCGCATCAAATTTCATATCGTTCAAACGGATTTCAGCTAACTGGCCGCGCAATCGAAGCCGCGCCAGTGGCAGGGGAGGATTTACCCGGGTGGTCATTAAGATGTGCAGATTGGGTGGCGAATTGTCCAGAAGATACGTCAACGTATTATGAATGGCGCTATTGTGAATCACATGGTAATCATCCAGCACCAGAACCAGTTGGGAATGCCGGGTGGTGATCAGGTCATTAATCAGGGTAGCCAATATTGGTTTGAAATTCGCCATTTCTTCAGAGAAATTCTCTAATAGATTCCTGGCGTGCCTTAGCTGTTCTGGCAGGACCTGATTCCAGGCGGAGACCAGGGCATAAAAAAATGCTTGCAACTGATTCTCGTCCTCGCTGAGCCGTAACCAGGCGACGGGTATATTCTCAAGTTCCCGGATTGCCTGTACCGCCAGGGTTGTTTTACCGGAGCCGGCAGGGGCAGAAAGCAGCGTTAATTGGCAGGTGCGCAGCGCATGATGAACTCGTGAAATCAGATGACGCCGGGGCAAAATTTTCACCACCGACTGCGGCGGCATCAATTTGGTTTCAGGTATCCAGGTTGTATTGTTCATAAAAAAACACTATTATGGGTACCTCAATTTTCATCAAAAGAATTGTGACGGGTGCTTTTTTCCTTCGGACGTTGCAACGGTTCTATAAAACTCACTGTTCCATAGAGAAATAATGGAAACACCCGGGGATGAGAAATCCAGACAATGTCCCAACTTCTTAAAGCTGTTCACGGCACAACGTTCTACATGTATTCCACTGAATCTTACCATGCTAAACCCAATATAATTATTGGCTCATCGTTTTACAAATTATCTGAGGGTGTCAAACGGAATTTAAAATTCCCCAGTTTGGATCAAAAAAATAGGTTTTTCCCTTATCTAACAGCCCTGTTTGCGCCTGCTGAAAAAACTTCTAATAATATATCCCGTAAAACGATGAGTAGCGTTACCATGGTGCTTTAAACGTTTCATATCTACTTCGGGTATTTCTCCCTATGGCTACAGAGCAAGATATTGATTAACCCTAATCCAGAGACAAGCGGGTGCTCTCCAGGCGCCCCGGCAAATGGGGCGAAGGCGATACCGGGGTGACGGCGGTGCGGTTGAGGGTTGGGGAGGACGGGGGGGAAACGTTGCGGCTAAGCCGCTGTACCATGCTTGAAAAACTTGCAAAACACGAATTCATGCCCCGCGTGGCACAGTCGGCTTGAACCGTTTGTTGGGCGAAAAATTTAATTTTACGCCATTTTTTTTGATAAACTCTTTAGTTCTTTTTCGACTCTTTCTGCTAAGAACATTTTCAAAAGCGACTGATAAGGTATATCCTTTTTATTAGCAAGAAGTTTTAATTCATCGATTAACGATTCGGGAACACGAAGAGAAATGGTTTTTAAAGATGGCTTTAAATTCGGTAAAATTAATTTCTCCCCATCTTCCCAATCGATATATTCCGTTGAATCATGAGTAGACCAGAATTCTCTTTCCTGATCCTCATCTTTAAATTTCGGGATTCTTTTCTTTTTCATAATAATTTCCTATATATCTCTTTTTCTTTTTTACTCATATCGCGTGCAGATATAATTCTTATTTTTTTATTTCTTATGGTGAAAACTACAAAAAGTTTCCGACCTAAATCAGTCTGACCTAGTGCACAGAATCTGTATTCTTTGTTCGAATGTTTTAAATCATGGTTTACAAAAAATGGTTGATTAAAAAATATTTGTTCACACTCAGAATTGGTTACTTTGTGTTTAAGCCAATTTTTGTCTTTATTTCCGGCATCCCACTGAAAACCCGTGCATTCTTGAAGTATTTTTTTAATTTTATCATCCATTGATTAATGTATATAATATAAATATACAAATGTCAAGTTAAAATTATTGTATTTTTGTAACTATTCAGCCCACGAAAGATACGAAAAACCCGAAAGAAAAAAATGTGTATTTAGTGTGTTGTAACAAGGTAGTTTTTGAAACAAGCCGATACAAACTTCGGCAAGCCGTAAAAAAAAGATACTAACGAATCCTTTATAATCCTTATTTTAGTTTATTTTGGATGTTTCGTGGGTCATATAGCTGAATAATTACGTATTTTTTAATAAAATTATGGGATGAAGGTAATTGCTTGTTTTTATTACGCTCAACATAGTAATTCCATATTAGATTGCCTTAAGTTACTGTTTCCATATCTAAATCTAAGGAACCCCTAAATCCGCAAAGATATGGTCCCCCAACCCCGGAGCGATTACTTTTTGACAGGATTTTTATCCATTTCCTCACCATTCCAAACGGAATGAAAACTGTCTCAGAAGTGGTCTCAGGAGATGCCGCCAGTGTGCTGTAAACCGGAGGAATTGTCCCGTTCGTGTGTACATGATAATTTGATGAGTGAAAATAAAATATGAAGTGGAAATAAAAAATCAAATCGCTTTTTTCGTGTATAAACAGGCTGTTGGAATGAGTTTGGCGTGTGCCTTTAGTCTACCCTTTTTGTGCACCCACTATTCGCGTGGCAAGAGATTGGGATTTATTACTCGGGGATTATCTTCCCTCACAGTTGTGAAGGGAAACGCCTTTAGCGTTTAGAAAAACCACAAATATGACAATCCTTTAAGAGGCATCAAGCTCTACCTCTAACTGCGTGATTTCGGGTAAAAGGGTAGCCCGGGGTTCTTCAAAATATAGTTCCAGAGCTTCACGTAAATTTGCCAATGCTTCTTCTTTCGTCTTCCCCTGACTGGCGACATCCACTTCTATACATTGGGCAACATACCAGTTATCTTCTTTCCAAATACTTGCTCTAAATGTTTTCGTCATGTTTCACTCCTTTTTTCCCATAATATAGCACAGGATGACTATCAAACACAAAATTAACTCTAGCCGCTCAGCCACTGATGCGAAGCGGCGGTCTGTCTGCCATGCCCGATTAGCCGGACCCTATTCCTTTCTTGCCCGCTCCGAAACAGCGCCAAACAAAATACCGAACCCGGCGCCGAGAACCAACCCAACGCCAGGGTTGCCAAATGCTGCTCCGAATATCATGCCAACCCCTGCGCCGATCACAACGCCTTTTCTAACACCAGGAGACTTGATGCCCGTTGGCTCTTTTGAATCTTCGCTCATTCGCAACCCCTGTCTTCGGAGGTCTCCTGCCCGGCTAACGACAGCTCGCGCTTCACCTGCGCAGCGAAGCAGCCTCAGGTTGGAGAGGCACTGTGCAACAACATTCCGGCGGGGCGCATGTCAATTTGCCCAACAATTTCAGAATTTTAAAGCAAATGTTTACATGTCACCACTACGCGGTTTATCATCTTGAGGGATTTTTCTACCAACATAGCACCACTACGCGGTTGTTGTTGCCTTAGCGGTTTATTATTTGTAGTACTGAACCCTGTGAGGGGTGCGATGTTTATCGTGTAAAAAGTAAAAAATAACTTGTTAATTTTAATAATAGATTGAGTAATACCATTTAGTAACAATCTAAAAAATAACTGGTGAATTTTAAAACTCACCCCCAACCCCTCTCTTGAAAAGTCGAAGATCCCGATTCGTCGGGAAGAGGGAAGTTTAAAGCCCCCTTCTCTTTGAAAGAGAAGGGGGTTGGGGGATGAGTTCAGAAAACGATAATTTAAGTTTTTAACAAGTTATTTTTTCACTGTTATAGTACTGATGCTCATATAAAATTCTAAACCCCGTTAGGGGTGAGATATGGTATTCATCCGGTTGAAGCTGATTTCGGAAAAAAGTGCATTCTGACATGCCCCCCTTCCGGCGGTATAGGCTGAACGGCAGGGTGCAGAGAATCGGCATCCTCTGTACTCAAAGTCACCTGTATCTGCTCAGGCTCAAACCCGCGCACGGAAGACGAGGCGAAATCCCCACCAGCCCACGAGGCTTCCCCCTGCTTCTATGATTGCCAGCAGGACGGCGGTCAGGCGAAAAAGTGCTCCCCAGCTATCTGTCGGTACTCCGGAGATATGATCAATGCCGGGTTCGAGAAAATGATGGTAGGCTCCGAAAACCAGCGCCCCGAACATGGAAACGGCGAGCGTGAGCGCCCCGGCGCTACGAAACCGGGTCCACACCAGCACTCCCGCAACAATCGGAGCCGTTATGATTACCACTCCGATAAAACCATTTTGAAGCCCTGACATGTTGACACCAAGCGTCAGGTGCGCCCATGCGTGCAAGAGTACCACGACGGCATGCACCAACACCGTCGCCGTTATGAGTCGCGTCAGGTTACGGGGGGTCATCATGCGCTGTTCCCGTTTTGCGGAATGAAGCCTTCCGCTGTCCAACTTGCCACGATTTGATCGATTCCCTCTCTGAAGGTTGGGAAGCAGGGCGCCCAGCCGAATTCATCGCGGAACCGGGCGTTTGAAGTGCGCGAGGTGGTGGTGAAGAAATCAACCGCATAGGACCCCGCCACCAGGCGCGCCAGCCAGGCCGGTACCTGCCGTGGCAGAGGGGCTGCCAGACGCTCCGCAAAGTAATTCAGGAATTCCCGCACGCTCACTGCCCGGTCGTCCACGATATGCCAGATTCCGCTGCGCGGGGCAGTGGCGGCGGTCACAAATGCGCCGGCGGCATCGTCCAGATGCAGAATTGCCCACACGGCATCTCCTTTACCAATAACAGGCAACCGACGCGCTCTGATACTCTCGGCAAAGAATCTGGTATGGGCTGCATCCGCGCCGTAGAACCAGCCGCATCGCAGCACGGAAACATTAAAGCCGTATTTCTCACCGGCTTCGCGGGCAATCTCCTCGCCATCGAGCGCCGAACGGGAGTTCTGATCCGGCTGTGCCGGTGAATCTTCATCGAAGAAATCGCCATCGTGCGGGCGGGCGACCCAGATTACGCTCTGCTGTATATAGAGTTTTGCGCCGATTTTTGCCGCACAGGCGGTCAACGCCCGGGCGCCTTCGCGGCGAATTCGATCGTTCATTTCCCAGTCATTGGGAGCGGGCTTTGTCTTGACCGGAATAGAGGTAGCCGCATGGATGATCACCTCACATCCTTCGGCAGCACGAGCCAGTGCCTCGGCATCAAAGAGGTCCGCTCGACGACTCTCACCTCCCAGGGAGGCAACAATTTGTTCCCCCGTCGAACTGCGGACCAGACCGATGACCGAATCCCCCCGGGCACGAAACAGTTTTATAAGACGTCGCCCAAGAACCCCCGTTGCGCCGGCAATAAAAACTCGCATGTCGTTCTCCTGGTGTTTTTGATATTTTCCTGAGTCTGCATTATGCCCGGATCATTAGCTGGCAATGGAGCAAGACCGAAAACCGGGGCGTCTCCCCAAATACAGACTTTTCTGAATTATCATTCTTGTGTTTTAACACTGTGCCTGAACCAATGATAATTTCAGTGTACTATATCCAGCCGCTTATAATATCTTAAGCGAGGGATGCTAATACTGTAAGTTTTGTAACGGTTAGCGCTCCTTTCTACGAATTCCGGTATGCGAAACTATGAACAAAACCTGAAAAAAATAGTGTGTATTCTTTATGTAAAGCGCTAATACCACCTCTTTTGGTATTTCCTAAGTTCCTCTTAAATTTGCGGCTTCGCCTGTCATCAGAAATTGTTGATGGGGATGAGACCATTGTGTGAAATTCCAGAATACCTATCCCGTTAGTTCTGTGTATGATCAAGGTTGGGAAAAAATTGTTGATTAGAAATAAAGATTGAACGAGCCGGAATTCGCTTTTATATTTTAAAACAAAGCCCGGGTTAATTTCGGGAGGAAAATATGACGAAAGAAGAAATGGAAAAAGGGTTTAAAGAGATTTGGGAACTCTTTAAAGAGACGGATCGCCATTTAAAAGAAACCGACCGTCACCTAAAAGAGACTGACCGCCATTTGAAAGAGACCGACCGCCAACTGAAAGAAACGGATCAGCATCTTAAAGAAACCGATCGCCAGATAGCTGCACTTAGCAAAGCAATTGGCGATCTTGGCGGAAAGTGGGGGCGTTTTGTAGAAGGAATTGTTGCCCCGGGGGTAGAAAGGCTTTTTCGGGAAAAGGGTATCGAGATCAACCATATTTATCCCCGGGCAAAGGCGCGCCGGAACGGTCGGCAGATGGAAGTGGATATTCTGGCGCATAACGGCGAGGAAGCCATCCTCATCGCTGTGAAAAGCACTCTTTCGGTGGATGATGTAAAGGCTCATTTGCAGCAATTGGCAGAATTTAAGGATTTCTTCCCGGACCATCGTCATCGAAAGCTGTACGGTGCCGTGGCGGGGATTGTTATTGAAGAAGGGGTAGACCGTTATGCTTATCAACAGGGTTTATATGTAATCGCCCAGAGTGGAGAGACCATCCGGATATTAAACGATGACAAATTTACCCCGCGGGTATGGTAACCACCAGGGGTGGAGGTATAAATCCATAACATTGATGAACCCACAGGGGCGGATGCCAAACATAACGTCGCATTCGCCCTGTTTGTTAAGCGTTAAATCCACATCAGTCCTAAAAGGATTAAAATCATCTATCAACAATTTCCGGAAAATATCATGAATCGTAAGCGTCTTTTTTTGTTAGACGGCTCAGCTATCTTCTACCGTTCTTACTTTGTCTTTATGAAAAATCCCCTGATCAACAGTAAGGGGGAGAACACCAGCGCGACTTTCGGCTATACTCAGACCCTCATCAAAATTTTACAGGAAGAAAAGCCGGATTACATTGCGGTGGTATTCGACTCCAAAGTGCCCACTTTCCGGCACAAAAAATACCCGGCATACAAAGCCACCCGGGACAAAATGCCGGAGGAGATGATCTCCCAATACCCGCGAGTGCTGGAAGTGACCAAGGCGCTGAATATCCCCATCCTGGAAGTGGAAGGGTATGAAGCCGACGACGTGATCGGAACGCTGGCAAAAAAAGCCGAACAGCAGGGAATCGAAACCTACCTGGTTACCCCGGATAAGGATTTTATGCAACTACTCTCCCCGCTGGTGAAAATGTATAACATCCGATCCGCCCGGGATGTGGATATCATTGACGAGAAATACCTGAAACAGGAACTGGGTTTAAAACCTGCCCAGGTAATCGACTACCTGGCATTGATGGGTGACAGCAGCGACAACGTTCCCGGGGTGCCCAAAGTGGGTAAAAAAACCGCCCGGGACTTATTGCAGCAGTTCGGTTCTCTGGAATCCATTTACGCCAATCTGGATCAAATTTCCAAAAACGCAGTGCGGGAAAGTTTGAAGGAAAACCGCCCCCTGGCGGATTTGTCCCGCGACCTGGTAACGATTGATACCCACGCCCCGGTGCCGGTAACAATCGAGAACCTGAAAGCAAAACCTTACGACCGGGAGAAAGTGATTTCCCTGTTCCGCGACCTGGAATTTAAGCGCCTGCTGGATCGGCTGGATGAGGAAAGTTCCTCTACCCAGGATTATGATGAAAAAAAACAAAATTATCACCTGGTAAACACTGAGGCCGCATTACAGGAACTGGCAGAACGGCTTTCCGGGATACCCTTCTTTGTGTTCGATACTGAAACCACAGGACTGGACACCTTCAATTCCGATGTAATTGGTATTTCCTTTTCCTGGCAAGAAAACGAAGGATATTATGTGCCCATGGACGGGTTGGGCACCACCCTCACTCCCGAAACGGTCATCAATACCGTTAAACCCATTTTTGAGAATGGCGCGATTAAGAAAGGCGGGCAGAACATCAAATTCGACGGACTGATGCTCTGGCAGCACGGCATTCAACTGGCAGGGATTGATTTCGACACTATGATCGCCGGGTATTTGATCAACCCGGGACTTCGCCAGAACAACCTGGACGCCCTGGCAGAAAGATACCTGAATTATCGCATGATTCCCATCGAGAAATTGATTGGTAAAAAAGGAAAATCCCAAAAAAACATGGTGGATGTGCCGGTGGAGATGGTCTATCCCTATGCCTGCGAGGATGCCGACATCACGTACCGGTTAACCACGGTGCTGCAAAAAAAATTGCAGGAAGTGGAGATGGAGAGCCTCTTCCATGAAGTGGAGATGCCGTTGGTAGCAGTGCTGCTGGAGATGGAGAAGAATGGGGTCAGCCTGGATGTGGAGTTTCTGGGGCAGATGTCGAAGGAATTGGCCGAAGAAGCCCGCGCCCTGGAAAAGGAGATTTATCAGTTAGCCGGGAGAGAATTCAACATCAATTCGCCCCAGCAGATGGGGGTGGTGTTGTTTGACGAGTTACAAATACACGAGGATATTGACGGCAAGAAGCCGAAACGTACCCCTACCGGGCAATATGCCACTTCGGAATCGGTCCTTCAAAAATACAGCAGTCATCCGGTGGTGAACAAAATTCTGGAATATCGCAAATTGATGAAGCTGAAATCCACTTACGTGGATGCCCTGCCGAAGTTGATCAGTCCCCGCACCGGGCGGCTGCACACCTCATTTAACCAAACGGTTGCTGCCACCGGGCGGCTGTCCAGCAGCGATCCCAATTTGCAGAATATCCCCATCCGTGGTGAGCGGGGGCGGGAAATACGCAAGGCATTTATCCCGGCAAACCCGGCGGATTTCATTCTCTCGGCGGACTACAGCCCGGTGGAACTGCAGGAGATGGCGCACATTTCCGGTGATCCGGCGTTGAGGGAAGCCTTCGAGCGCGGGGAGGATATCCACCGCACCACCGCAGCAGCTATTTTCAATATTTTGCCTGATGAAGTTACCCCGGAACACCGCCGCAAAGCCAAGGAAGTGAATTTCGGGATCATTTACGGCATCTCTCAGTATGGCCTCGCCTCCCGGCTGGGCATCACCCCGGACGAAGCCCAGCAAATCATCGATAATTATTTTGCTCGCTTTCCCAAAGTCAATGAATACATCACCCGAATTATCGCCACTGCCCAGCGTCAGGGTTATGTGACCACCATTTTAAACCGCCGGCGCTACATACCGGAAATCAATAGCCAGAATGGCACGGTAAGGCAAAATGCGGAACGGGTGGCAATTAATACCACCATCCAGGGAAGTGCGGCGGATTTGATCAAGCTGGCTATGATTCACATACATCGGCGTTTGCGGGAGGAAGACATGCGCTCCAAGATGATTCTCCAGGTGCATGATGAGCTGGTGTTCGAAGCCGCCGCCGAAGAAGTGGATACCCTTTCTGCCCTGGTAAAGCAGGAAATGGAAAATGCCATCCGCCTCGATGTGCCTTTAAAGGTGGATGTGGGTGTTGGCAAAAACTGGCTGGAAGCGCATTGAGAAGGGGGAGATGGGGATAAGATATACGGTATAGGGTATAAAGGATTAGGGATTAGGGAGGAAAAGCGGAGTGCCTAACCATGCGGAGTGTCAAAACTTGCGGAGCGTCAAAACTTGTTTTGACAACATAGCAATTCTCACACTCACGTCTCCGGACAAAACACGCACCAAGCCGGGCAAGATCAGGGGATGACATCTACGAAGGGCAACAATTCCTTACGTTTTACGTTTCAAGAATCAAACTTATTTGAACATACAAACCTAAATCATCCAAAGGTGCATTATGAGTTATAATACCCGTGAAATAATGATTCGTGATACCCGTATCATTATCGCGCTGTTAAGTGTATTAACGGCTGTGGCATTGGGCATGGTTTTATACCAGGCACGCTCCATTGTGCTCCCTTTCGCCCTGGCGCTGTTTATCAGTTATATTTTACATCCCCTGATAACATTTTTTGAAAAGCGTCGGGTGCCGGTATTTGTGTCCATTCTCTTTGCAGTGATCATCACTTTTTTTCTGTTGGGCATCTTAGGGGTCTTGGTGAATACCAGTATTCAGTCGTTTGCGGCAGAATTTCCCAAGTATGAACATCGGTTAGACACTATTCTCCAGAAAATGCTGAAAATTGTCAATATTCCCCCCAGTGTGTTCAGCGGAGAGATGGGCGCTTCGGACCGCACTCAACTCCTGAGTGCATTAGACCATCTGTCAATCACCGGAATCATCACCCAGCTCTTTAGTTCCATTACCCGTTTTTTATCCAATACCGTGCTGGTACTGCTCTGTTTAATTTTCATCCTGATGGGTCGCAATCAGTTGATTTCCAAGTTAAGCATTGCGTTCAAACCGAACCTGGCAGACCGTCTTTCCGATATTTGCACCAACATCAATTTGCAAATCCAAAAATATATTCTGGCAAAAACCATCATCAGCCTGGCGACCGCAATACTGGCAACCATTGTATTGTATTTATTCGGGGTAGAGTTCGCCCTGATATGGGGGATCCTCACTTTTCTCCTCAACTTCATCCCCAACATCGGTTCGTTCATCGCCACCATATTACCGATCAGTCTCGCCTTTATTCAATTTGAACACTATATTTCAATTCTGTGGTTAGCTTTATGCTTAATTAGCATCCAACTGGTAATGGGCAATTTCTTCGATCCGCGCTTTGTCGGGCGCAGCATTAACCTGAGTCCTTTAGTCGTTCTCTTCTCATTAATTTTTTGGGGATGGTTGTTGGGTATGGTGGGAATGTTTCTGGCAGTGCCTTTGACGGTGGTGATCAAAATCATCTTCGAGAACATCAAGTCGCTGCGCTTTATCAGTGTCTTGATGAGTGCCCCGGTGCGGTAAGAACCTGACGTGCCCTTCGATTTTCCATAGAAAACCCCCACCCGGCAATTTGAGGATTACCGGATGAGGGTGCAAATAGGTGTTTCAAACTTCCCGGAGGTAAATCTTATTTACCCTTCTGGGTCTGCAGGAATTTAAACAAATCTCCTTTAGTGGATAACACAATCCAATCTTTATCGGAAAAGACCGCTTCGTATGTTTCCATGGTTTTCAGGAAGCGGTAAAATTCTCGAGAAGCGGCATTTTTGTTATATGCGGATGCATAGATGGCAGCCGCTTTAGCGTCCGCTTTCCCGGTAATTTCCTGCGCTTTCCGGTAGGCTTCCGATTCGATACGCTTCAACTCCCGTTCTTTGTTCCCCAGAATTCGGGAAGCTTCCCCCTGCCCCTCGGAACGGAATTTGTCGGCGATCCGCTTACGTTCGGTGATCATCCGCTCGTAAATTTTCTTTTGCACTTCTTCTACAAACTTGATCCGCTTGATGCGCAAATCCAGCAGTTCGATGCCCAGTTCGGCAATTTTGGGGGCTGCCTTTTTGATAATATTTCGGGTAATCTGTTCCCGCCCGATATCGATATGGGGAAGTTTTTCTTCAATCACCTCACCGGCAGCGCCGCCGGTTTTCTGCACTTCCCGGTTCTGGGAACGAATAATCTCCACCAGGTTGTGCCGGGCAATGGCATTGCGGGTTTCGCTGTCTAAAATATCATCTAACCGGGTCTGGGCGCCCCGCTCATCCCGTACCCGCTGGAAAAACAACAGTGGGTCTTTAATCCGCCAGCGCCCATAGGTATCCACCCAGATAAACCGTTTATCTTTGGTGGGCACCTGGTTGGGGTCGCCGTCCCATTCCAGAAACCGTTTTTCAAAAAAGTGGGTCTCCTGAAAAAACGGCAACTTAAAATGAATTCCCGGTTCCGCAATCGGGTCTCCTACCGGTTTCCCGAACTGGGTAACAATTACCTGCTCTCGCTCGTTTACCACAAAAACCGCAGAAGCCATAACTGCCAGGACAATAAAAGCAACGATAGCCAGAATAATATATTGAGTCTGTTTCATTTCTTTACTCCTCCCTGGTCAATGTTAAACAACGGTAAAAGCCCGGTGGCTTTTTCGTCGATCACCAATTTTCGACCGACCTTGGGCAGCACCCGGCTCATGGTTTCCAGGTAAATCCGCTGTCGGGTAACTTCCGGTGCGCGCATATATTCTCTTAACAAGGCGTTAAACTTTGATACATCTCCCTGTGCGTTGTTTACCCGCTCGGTCGCATACCCTTCTGCCTCTTCGATGGTGCGTTGCGCCTCTCCCTTTGCCTTGGGGATGACCCGGTTGTATTCCGCCTGAGCTTGATTAATCAGCTTTTCCCGCTCCTGCTGCGCTTCATTCACCTCATTAAATGCCGGCTTTACCGGGTCCGGCGGGGTAACATCCTGCAACTGCACCTGCTCTACCTTTAACCCCAATTCATACTGATTGCACAAATTCTGGAGCTTGGCAGCCACCGCGGTTTCCACTTCCTGGCGAATATTCAGCACCTCGTTGATGGTGCGATCCCCCACGACTTCCCGCATCACGGCTTCATTCATATCCCGAAATGTCTGGATGGCATTGCGTACCCGGAACAAATAACGATACGCATCGCTGATCCGAAACTGCACCACCCACTCCACCTCGGCTATGTTTAAATCACCGGTTAACATCAACGACTCTTCATCATAACTACGGGTAGCATAGCGGGTTCGAACCCCGGCTTCGGCAGTGCGAAATCCAAACTCTTCCTTTAATTGCCGCTGCACCGGCACTTTGGTCAGTGTTTCAATCCCAAGGGGAAGTTTGAAACTCAAACCCGGTCCCACAGTGCGGTTATATTTCCCAAACCGCAACACAACCCCCACCTCTTCCGGTCCGATGGTGAAAAAAGTGGAATAAACAAAAATTAACCCGACCACAATCAATATCACCATTCGGACTAACCGTTTGGAAACATTGGGGGGACGAAAATCATTTAGATCAAACGGTGGTTTTTGCTGCATGGCAACGTTCCTCCTACGTTAATTTGGTTTGATGTAACGACATCATCTTGATAAAATTACCGAGTACTATTCAGCTATATGAACCCTAAACACCCAAAATCAACCGAAACGGTTCATAGAGGATTCATTCGTGTCTGTTTTCTGACCGCCCGAGGTTCAAATCGGCTTGTTTCAAAAACGATCTTGTCACAACACACGAAATCCATATTTTTCCCTTTCAAATTCTTCGTGTCTTTCGTGGGCTGAATAGTTAAAATACGGATTGCTTTGTTGGGGACTACGAAAGTGCTTGTACAGAGTTGCATGAACTGTCCTGAGTTATAAAGCCTGATAATATACATCGGAAACGGCAGGGATTCAAGGATTGCAAAACTATTCCCGGTAGGTGAACCCGAACGATGGGCTTTTTTTTAAGATTTTGTGAGGATTATCTGGCAGGAATTTCATATTTTAACCTGAGTTCGACATAACTTGAAATTGAACACAGATGCAACAGATACCACTGATTGAAACGGATGATTGGTCATCATGTTAAAACAATCTCCGAAAATCCGGGCCCATCCCCGTTCTATTTTTCTGATATCGCACTGAGGTTACTTTAAGTATATTGAATTGAGGAAGAAAGAGATGACAAACAAAAACAGAATTTTGATCATCGAGGATGATCCCAACATTGTCGATGTGATTGAAATTCATTTAACGGATATGGGATATACCTTAGACCGCGCCCCGGATGGCGTCAGCGGATTAGAGAAAGCACTCGCCCGGGATTACCGTCTCATCATCCTGGATTTAATGCTCCCGAAGATGGACGGGATGGAGGTGTGCAAACGGATCCGTTCCCGGAACTCCTATGTGCCCATCCTGATGCTCACCGCCCGGAGCGAAGAGTTTGATAAGGTGTTAGGGTTGGAATTCGGGGCAGATGACTACATCACCAAGCCTTTTGGCATCCGGGAATTTCTTGCCCGGGTAAAAGCCATTTTACGGCGGGTGGAAGTTGACAAAGAAGTAATCAAACACCGTGATGAGGAATCTCCCCTGGAATTTGCCGAATTGAAGATTGACCTTCAGAAACGGAAAGTGACGGTAGCCGGTAAAGTCATCGAATTAACCGCGAAAGAGTTTGACCTGCTCATTCTGTTCGCCGGGAATCCCGGCAGGGTATATAACCGGCAGGAACTGCTGGATATCGTTTGGGGATATCAATATAATGGCTATGATCATACGGTGAATTCCCACATCAATCGTCTGCGGAATAAAATTGAGCGGGACCCGGCGAACCCGCGTTTCTTGAAAACCCTCTGGGGCGTGGGGTACCGCTTCTCGGAAAAAGAAGAGCTGGAATCATGAAAAATTTTCTACAATCATTTTATGTGAAGTTGTCTGCCATCTTTTTAGTCCTGCTGCTGTTAATGGGAGCAATTCAGATTTTCATTTCCATCAATGCCGCTAAAAAGTTTCATGATGTTACCACGCAAACGGCGAATCGGGACCTGGCAAAGGCAATGGCGGGTGAATTCTCCCCGGTGGTAAAAGACAGCATCGATTACGCTAAAATCGGGCACATGCTTCATTACATGATGGTCATTAACCCCCGCATTGAGATATATTTATTGGATGATAGCGGCAATATTCTGGCATTTTTTGCCGGACCCGGGAAAAAATTACAGTCGAAAAAAGTTGATTTAGTCCCGATACGGACATTCATCGCCGGTAGAACGAAGTTCCCAATTTTCGGTGATGATCCCCGGCACGTGGGGCGTAAAAAAATCTTTTCGGCAGCACCTTTACAAATCGGAAAGGATATTCACGGTTTTTTATATATTGTGGTAGAGAGCGAAAAATATGAGGAAGCAGCAGCCATTTTTCGGCAACCGTTTATTGCCACCACGGTTATCAAGGGATTGTTGATCAGCATTCTGGTGACCGCAGTCCTGGGTCTGCTGCTCTTTGCCCTGACCACCCGGCGGCTTCATCGGATTACCCAGGTAGTGCAGGATTTTGAAAAAGGCAAATTAAACGAACGGATACCGGTAACCAAAAACGATGAAATCAGCTACCTGGCAAAATCATTCAATAAACTTGCCGATACCATCGTGGCAAATATTGAAGAAATGAAAAAAACCGACCGCCTCCGGCGGGAGTTGGTGGCGAATATCTCTCACGACTTGCGCAATCCCCTTGCCTCTATCAAAGGCTACCTGGAAACGATCCAGTTAAAAGACCGGGAGTTGGTGCCTGAGGAACGACAAAAGTATATCGACACCACATTAAAAATTTCCGATATGTTAGAGAAATTGGTGGACCAGCTTTTTCAATTATCCAAATTGGATGCCCGGCAAATTCAACCGCAGTTGGAGCCCTTCTCTTTTGCAGATTTGCTGCAGGATGTAGTGATGAAATTCAAACCGTTGGCGGAAAAAAAACACATTCAACTGGATGCGGTACTTCCGGAACGCTTGCCCCAGGTCTATGCCGACATCGGGCTGCTGGAACGGGCACTTTCCAATTTGATTGACAATGCCCTCCGGTATACACCCGAAAAAGGTTCAGTAAAGATTGAGATTGTGCAAACCGGTAAAAAAATTCTGGTAAAGATTTCCGATACGGGGTTCGGCATCAAGGAAGAGGAACTCCCGTTGATATTCGACCGCTTTTATCGGGTGGAGAAGAGTCGTTCCCGCACTACCGGCGGTGCGGGGTTGGGGCTGGCAATCGCCCATAAGATTCTGGAATTACACAAAACCACTATTTCCGTGGAAAGCAAGGTGAACCGGGGGACAACCTTTTCCTTCCACCTGGATACCTGGCAGCAGGCATCCTACAGCACTTCGGGATAAAATCCGGCGCCTAAACCTTGTCGCCGGAATTCACCACCCCTGAGAACCGAGAACAATTTGGTAAAAGTGAGTAATTGGGCGTAAAATCGGCAGCCCCACCGGTGGAACGACCTGCCTGCTCCTGCGGTTGGCTACATCAATCCTCTCCTTTAAAGGTGATAATAGAATCTTCGCTCCCTGAAATGCATAAAATACCCGCTGACTCGCCTCGGTTATCCGTTGGAAGCGGCCTTTTAGTTTCTCAACATTTTTCCCTGCTTCCTGCGTTGTCTTTTCAATTACGTCGCCGAGAATTTTTATCGTCGCCGTATCTTTCTTGGCATCAACGACTAATTCAATTACCAGTTCACCGACAGTTGCCATTTTTTTAAAACCTTATTATCTTAATTGTGTATATTAAATTAAAGGAGGTTAAAATGGTAGATTTCTTAGCAGGTTTTGGTATAATTATTATTTATCTTGCCGTTATCATTTACATTTACAATAAATCTAAAAATGATCCCTATCATGGGCTTTAAAATTCTTTTAAAAGATAAATCTTCATCAATACCCATTTCAAAACCTCCAAATATAGCGCTCTCCATTTCAGCCACATCGCTTTGTGCAAACCCCCATCCGCGGCGTTAAACAGCAGAAAATCATACGGATATAAACTTACCGTTCTCGTCAGCGATACCAAATTGCCTACAAAGCAGTTCACCCGACAGCCGGCCAGCCTATAACAAAATCTCATCCGTATCATCCGTACTCAGCGGCAGGCGATCCATTAACTTACTTAGCTGATCACGGGTTAAATATCCCATTTCAAAAAATGCCGCAATATATCCGTACACCGCAAACAAGTTTTCCCGACTCATCTTCGGTAAATCTTCATCCAGCAATTCCTTAATTTGCCGGTATTCTTTTTCCTGATCTTCTTTACTGATTTGTCTCATTCTGTCCTCTCCAATTTAGGGTGAACTTAGACATGGGAAATCCGTTTTCTTGTCGGAACTATTCCTCTCCGATAGTTTGACAAAACAGGTGATATCCGAACAAAACCGGAACGCAAAAGCGAATATCGCCAGTTTTTGGGCGTCGGAAGAAACAAAATTCTCCGGCAATTCCCGGGGCTTACCCCCGCCGTACAGCAGCAAGAGCAAACCATTTTGGGGAAAAGATAGACATTTAATCCTCTCTATCCTCTTTTACACATCACGCATCCCACCTCAAGCATCATCTCGTTCAGCTCGTTCCCAAACTCCGTTTGGGAACGCACGAACACTCAAAACTCTGTTTTGAAATGCCCCCCTGTAATCAACCATAAGAAACAGAGTTTCAACAACTCTTGCGTTCCAAATAGTTTTGGAATGAGTAGGAATACAGCGGTAGCCACCCTTATACAACAACACCGGATTGAGCAAGCCGTTATCCATCTCCTTTATCTGCTCCCCGGAATATACTTTATTGATATGAAACCGGCAAAATGTCCGGCCGTTCCGCTGGATACTGCCATAATAAAGGTAATGCTTAAATCCGGCTCTTCTGGCAATTTCCTGCCTGCCGATCTGGTTTAAGGAATTGATAGCTGCCATGGTTGATTTGCCGGTATGCGGCTGCCTCGTTCGCCCACTCCGCTATCTCATCGGTAATATATTCCCGGTCCCTGCTTCACTCCCGGCGTAACAAATTAATTTTCCCGAGGTGAATTTGCTCGTGATTGCTTATATTTATCGCAACCAATAACAAGTGAAATTGTCATTGAGTGTGAAGACCGAGGTATGTAATGCCGTAGGCTCACAACCACTATTGATTCCGATTGCTTGACGTTGAGGAGGATTCATGATCTCCAAAGTCATCTCAGCGGCATTGATGGGTATCGATGCATATTTAGTGGACGTGGAATCCAGCCTGGAACAAGGGCTGCTGAGTTTTGCCATGGTGGGCTTACCGGACTCCGCTGTAAAGGAGAGCCGGGAACGGGTGATGGCGGCAATCAAAAACAGCGGGTTCGATTTCCCCCAAAAACGATTGACGGTTAACTTGGCGCCGGCGGATATCCGCAAAGAAGGCTCCGGTTACGACCTGCCCATTGCCATCGGTTTGATGTCCGCCAACGGAACAATTTCTTCCTCCCGAATCGAAGACCATGTGATTGTCGGTGAATTGGCGTTGGACGGCACCCTGCGCCCGGTGCATGGCGTGCTGTCCATCGCCTGGGAGGCAAAGAGGCAGGGGATGAAGGGGATAATTGTTCCCAGGGAAAATGCCCGGGAAGCCGCCCTGGCTCGCGGCATTCTGGTCTACCCGGTAACCTCATTAGCCCAGACCGTGGCGTTCTTAAATAACCAGGAAGACATTGAACCGTTTACGGTGAACCTGGAAGAAATTTTCGATGTCAATCAGCACTACATTGTGGATTTTTCCGATGTGAAAGGGCAGGAGCATGCCAAGCGGGCATTGGAAGTTGCTGCCGCCGGCGGGCATAACATTATCATGATTGGCCCACCCGGTTCCGGCAAAACCATGTTAGCCAAACGGCTGCCCACCATCCTGCCGGCAATGACCCTGGAAGAAGCCCTGGAGACCACCAAAATCCATTCAGTAGCTGGTTTGCTGCCCCCGGAGCAGGCATTAATTGCCACCCGACCGTTCCGCTCTCCCCATCATACCATCAGCGATGCCGGGCTGATTGGCGGCGGCAAATACCCCCGCCCCGGTGAGGTCAGCCTCAGTCATCACGGGGTGTTGTTTTTAGATGAACTGCCGGAATTTAAGAAGAATGTCCTGGAGGTCATGCGGCAACCCATGGAGGACGGCAGGGTAACCATTGCCCGGGCTGCCCTCTCTATCACCTACCCGGCAAATTTCATGTTAGCCGCAGCCATGAACCCCTGCCCCTGCGGTTATTATACCGATCCGAACAAAGAGTGCACCTGCAACCCGGTTCAAATCCAGCGCTACATTTCCAAAATCAGCGGACCACTGTTAGACCGGATTGATATTCATATTGAAGTGCCGGCAGTGCGCTACCAGGATTTAGCCTCGGAAAGCCGGGGGGAAAAATCGGAAGTGATTCGGCAGCGGGTGCAGAAAGCCCGGGAGAGGCAACAGCGGCGGTTTTCCGGCAGCAAGCATTTATTCTGCAATGCCGATATGCAATCCAGGGATATCCGCAAGCATTGCCCGGTGGATGAGCGCGGGCAGGAGTTGTTAAAGATGGCGATCACCCAGTTGGGATTATCCGCCCGGGCGTATGACCGAATTCTGAAAGTTTCCCGCACCATTGCCGATTTAGCCGGTGTTGATCAAATCGAACCGGAGTTCATCAGCGAAGCAATTCAGTACAGAACTTTAGATAGAAATTTGTGGGCGTAGTTCGGAAAAAGGAAACAAACGGCTGTGTTCAATCATGAGGGTAGGAGGGAAATGTTGATGCACCCATGAGAAAAATAAAGCTGATGATGATATTCCGGTCTCTACAGGTCCCCCAGCAAGCGCTTCAGGGTTTCATCCAATTCGGAGTCTAACTCAATCTCCATCTCTTCACGGGTTCCATCTAAAAAAAATATCTCAATAACCCGATGTTCCGGCATCCAGGCTTCGGCTGACTCCAAATCGTCAAAATCTTCATACATGGTATAATCCACTTCATCGAAATCTTCATATACCAGATAATCTACCTGATCGGCATCCAACTCCAACAATTCACAAACCTCGCTAAAAATCGGGTCATTACGACTCACAACTTTATGACTCATGCGATCAGGAAATTCCATTTCTTTCTCCTGTAGTTAATTCCACATAGGTCTCATTGAAACAACCTGTCACCGGTATTATCAGCTTTTTCGTCAAAAAATTCAATCCGTTTCATAAATATTTTTTGGGGTGATATTATAAGAAAAAAAAATGCGGAAACTAATAGAAAATTTTTTCTTCCGCAAACGAACTATCCTGGGATGTCTATTGACTTATTCATTAAATTTTCATTAAATTAGAGAAAATTCTTACAAACTGATGGAGGCATGTATGGCATATTCAAATCTGGCGGAAATGTTCTACAAAACTTGTGATAATTCTCCACAACAAACCGGGATGATGTACAAAACCGGGGGGGCTTTCCGGGAAATTAAACGGGAAGAAATGAAAGCGGAAGTTCAGAAAGTTGCCGGAGGGCTGGCATCCCTGGGCGTAAAAAAGGGGGAGAAAGTTATTTTGCTGTCTGAGAACCGGATAGAATGGGCGTTTTGTGATTATGCCATACTATCCAACGGGGCGGTAACGGTTCCGGTGTATGCCACTTTATTACCTTCTCATATCCGGTATATTATCAATGATTCGGATGCGGACATTGTGATAGTTTCCAACGCTGTCCAATATCAAAAGATTGCGGAAATTCGCCAGGAAATACCCAAGGTTAAAAAGATAGTCGTATTTGATCCCGAAGACATCCCGGCAAATGAGGTAATGACCTTTGATGATTTAAAAAAATCCGGCGAGGCATTCCTGCAAAAAAAACCGGACTACTTTACCCCCATCATAACGGAATTAACCCGGGATGACCTGGCAACCATCATTTATACTTCCGGAACCACCGGGGAACCCAAAGGGGTGATGCTGACTCACGGCAACTTTCTCTCCAACATTGAAGGGGGGATTCAAGCGCTCCCGGTTGACAATCGCGACACCTTTCTTTCATTTCTTCCCCTTTCTCATGTTTTCGAGCGGATGGTGGGGCACTTCCTTGCCAACTATGTATCCGCAACGATTGCCTATGCAGAATCCATCGAGGCGGTGCCGCAAAATTTGCAGGAAGTAAAGCCGACCTTAATGGCAAGTGTGCCCCGGCTGTTTGAGAAAATTTACGCCCGGGTGGTGGAATCCGTGGAAGAAGGATCCGGTTTAAAAAAGAAGCTGTTTTACTGGGCGATTGGGGTGGGTAAAGAAGTGACGGCATACCGACAAAAAAACCAGCCTTTACCGGGCGGCTTAAATTTCAAATTTAAGATTGCCGATAAGCTGGTTTTTTCCAAATTGAAAGAGCGCGTGGGGGGGCGAATTCGGTTTTTCGTTTCCGGTGGTGCACCCCTCTCCCGGGAAATCGGCGAATTCTTTACCGCCGCCGGGCTGTTAATCCTGGAAGGATACGGATTAACGGAAACTTCCCCGGTCATCTCCGTAAATCGGCTGGAAAAGTTCAAATTCGGTTCGGTGGGTATCCCTTTACACAATGTGGAAGTGAAAATTGCCGAAGATGGGGAAATCCTTACCCGCGGTCCCCATGTGATGAAAGGCTATTATAAGAAGGAGGCGGAGACGAAAGAGGCGATCGATTCGGAAGGCTGGTTTCATACCGGAGATATCGGCATTTTTGACGAAGACGGCTTCCTGGTCATTACCGATCGGAAAAAGAATATCATAGTAACGGCCGGCGGGAAAAACGTGGCGCCCCAGAAGATTGAGGGGAAACTGGTTAACTCTCGCTATATTGAGCAGGCGGTTGTGATTGGGGATAAACGCAAATTTTGCAGTGCCCTGATCGTCCCCACCTTTGAAACCCTGGAAAAATTTGCCAAAGAGAACGACATTTCTTTCAGCTCTCATAAAGAACTCTGCCAGCACCCCAAAATCATTGAACTGATTCAGAAGGAAGTGGAGGCTGTGAATAAAGATTGCGCCTCGTATGAATCGATCAAAAAATTTATCCTGGTCGATCAACCGTTCACCATCGAGAGCGGGGAATTAACCCCATCGTTAAAAGTGAAACGGAAGGTGGTCGAAAAAAATTATAAAGACCAAATCGACGCCCTGTATGAGAATTAATCGGACAGCATAAATCCGGGCAGATTTATGTCAACCTGCCCGGGTTTATCTAATGCCATTTCAATCCCCGGGAAATTTCCACAGTTTTGCCCTCACGGAAAATGGCGGGGTTCAATTCGTTTAACGAAACAATCCCGGCAGAAAACCCTCCGGGGCACCATTTTCGTTCACATTGTTATGATCCGTTTAGAAAACGTTACAAAGAGCTATGGCAACCTGCGGGTAATCGATTCGCTGAGTATGTCTATTGAAGCCGGTAAGCTGACCGTGCTCATTGGTCCCAGCGGGTGCGGAAAGACCACCCTCCTGGAAATGATGAACGGATTAATTCCACCGGACAGCGGTGATATTTGGGTGGGAAACGAGAACCTGAAAAACACCGATATGATTTCCCTGCGCAAACGCATCGGGTATGTGATTCAGGAAGTGGGCTTGTTTCCTCATTACACGGTTTTTGACAACATTGCCCTGGTCCCCCGGTTATTGAAGTGGGAGGAATCCCGGATTCGCGCTCGGGTAGCGGAATTAACGGAATTGGTGAACATTCCGAACGACCGTTTGAACCAATATCCTGCCCAGCTTTCCGGGGGGCAGCAACAGCGGGTGGGTGTTGCCCGGGCATTGGCTGCCGACCCGGATTATTTATTGATGGATGAACCGTTCAGCGCGATTGATCCCATTAACCGGGAGAGATTGCAGGATGAATTCCTGAGTATCCAGCAGCGCCTCCGTAAAACCGTTGTTTTTGTAACCCATGATATGAACGAAGCCATCAAAATGGGTGACAAACTGGCAATTTTACAAAACGGGATGTTGCTGCAATACGCATCACCGCTGGAATTGCTTCTGCGACCGGCAAATCAATTTGTAGCGCACTTTGTGGGTAAGCATCGCCATTTAAAATCGTTACGATTCCTGCGCATTGGGGAAGTGTTTCCCTCCCCTCAATACGATCTTTGCATCAAACACTCCGATATGAATCAAACAACCTTTCGCCGGGCGATGGAACATTTTGGTTCGGATTTCATTTTTGTGATTGACGACGAGGGGAAATACATGGGGTATATCCAGCGGATGAAAGGGGAAGACGATTCTATTCCTGTCATCCAAACCACTATTGCTCCCTTGAAGCAAGAGGCGGATTTACAGTTTGCCCTGGAGCAATTATTAGCAGCCCCTTTACCGGCGCTTCCGGTAATCACGGAAGGCAGAAAATACCTGGGTAGCCTCTCTGTAACCCGGTTGCAGGAATTTTTAAGCCGCACCACAACGGAACTTTGATTGCCGGAAAATCCACCGCTACAGATCAAGCGATATCATATAAAATCGGAAGCAGGGACACAAAAAATTTAAGGAAAGTGAATACGATGAGGCAGTTACATCTCAAACGCGGCAATGTTTCCAGGCCGATCGAATGGTTCGGTAAATTGATGCTGAAAATTTCCGGCTGGAAGCTGGAAGGAAGTCTGGATGATCTCCGCAAAGCAGTGATCATTGTTGCCCACCATACCTCCAATTGGGACTTCTGGCATGGGCTGATGGCGTCGTTTGTGTGGCGAATGAAACCGTTCTGGATGGGAAAAGAGAGCCTTTTTCGCCCCCCGATGGGCAAATTGTTGAAGTGGCTGGGCGGAATTCCTATCGACCGCAGCGGCGCCTACAATGTGGTGGAGCAAGCCGCCCGGGCGTTTCAACAGGCGGAAGAACTTCTTTTGGTGGTGACCCCGGAGGGTACCCGCAAAAAAGTAACCAAATGGAAAACCGGGTTTTATTACATTGCCAAAGAAGCCGGGGTGCCCATTTTATGCGCGTTTATCGATTACAAACGGAAAGTAGTTGGATTGGGACCGTTGATTTACCCCGGAGAAGATATGAAAGCGGATTGGGAAAAGATTAAAGCATTCTACCAATCCGTAACGGCAAAATACCCGGAGAACGTTGGTGAGATTGCATTTACCATCCGGAACGCCTGAGAGGGTGTTTGAAACGTTTTTGAATGCACTGCCATTCCGGTTTTTCCCGTCGTTTTTTTGGAAAAATACCGGTCATAGACTCCGTTGGAAAATCTTCCAGCAAAAGGGTAATTGCCGATAAGCCGGAGTCTATAACTGGAATGGCAATGACTTTTCAAACATCTTCTGACCCGCCGGTTAGCCGCCCGGAAATTTTTCGTTCCGCAAATTCAGCATTCCCAGGGCTGCCACTCCATAGGCCAGGGCAGCGGCCACCATCACTGCTGTAAATCCCGTTTCCACCGCGATCAGGGTTGCCAGCACTGCCCCGGTTACGGAGAAACACCCGTTTATCCCCCACGCCCAGGGGATTTGTGCCGTGCCTTGACGACTTAAATTCAGAATACCTAATGGAAATGGAAACCCCATCAAGAAAGCGAGTGGCGCCATCAATAACAGCCCGATGCAGATTTTAAGAATTTCCGGAAATGCAATAAAAAACCTCAGCAGTGGCGTCAAGCAGAAGGTATAGAGCAAGATGAGCACCATAACCGCGCCGGTGATTTGGTATAGATGCTGAGTCGCTGCGGTCAATTTGGAGGACAGGTAACTGCCGGCACCGGAGGAGACTAACATCCCGCTGAGAACTGCTGCCGCCGCATAAACCGGGTTTCCAAAATAAAGCACAAACCGCTGAATCATCACAATCTCAACAAACATGTAACCAATGCCAATGCCGCTGAAATAGAGAAACGTTTTGAATTTTCTCCCTCCTTTCCAGCCGATGCGAAAAAGCGGCAGGAGAATCAGCACAAACGCCAGCGCGGTCACCTGAACCAGGGTGAGTATTACTATCAGGTAGCCGATTTCAAAAAACGGCAGGGTGTGGCTGCCGAAACGCTTTTTTAAATGCGAGAGGCTTTTCCAGCGTAGAAATTGAGAGAAATATGGGCGCTGATCTGTGGCAGGTCTGACGTTAAAGTCATAAGAACGAAAAAATGCTTCCCGACGGGGGGAAAAAATTTCCGCTAAGTAGGCAAACAATTGTTCATCCTGCAATTGGTTAAACCGGGTGCGTTCCGCCGGGGTAATTCCGGGCAGCAGCGCGGGATCAAAATAGCGTTCCCGGCAAAACTCCCGAATGTTGTGAATCTCACCGGCGGTGAGGGGAGATTTTTGAATCACAAAGGTAATCACTCCCCAACTACGTACCGCTGCAACATGGTTCAATGGATTTTCCACCTGTTGTCGTTCCAGCATTGCCGCAATGGTGGCAGCAAGTTTTAAGGGGTTTCGCAGCGGGTAATCCATCCAGCAACTGACACTGATGCTCCCCGTTGGGGAAAGGTGTTGCCACATATCGCCGAATGCTTCCCGGGTCAGGTAATACTGTTCCCGAAGGGCGGATAAGCCCACAGTTCCCCCGAATCTGCCAATCATGGGCAATTCGATTAAATCGTAATGTGTGGTATCGTTCAGCAAAAAGGAACGTGCCGATTGCTGATACAGGATGAGCGCCGGATGATACAGGAGTGAGTCGGTTGAAGGCGCCAACGTTCCTTTCAAAAGGTTTATCAGGGCACGGTTGGTTTCTACTGCCGTAACAGCGGAAGCCCCCCCGGTTACGGCACGCACCACGCCCTCCCCGGTAGCGGCGTTAAGCAGCAGAACTGTTCGCGGCGGTTGCATGCGGTAGGGTAGCGCAGCGGTGGTATAATCCAAAAAACGAGTAGCAGCGGTATCCCGGTAAGCCAACAGCGCTCCCCGCCATTCACCGTTCACAAAAACCGCCCGCTGTGCCGGCAACGCCTTTTGATAGGCTAAACTGAGTCCCGGTGCATAGCGCAGCGCCGGAGAGGACACAACCTGGATTAAGCCATAAGGACTGTTCTGCTCAACCTCGATAGTCGCATCCGGGAGCAGGAGGGCTTTGCTGAGGCTTTTAAATTGTGAATATACCAAATGGGGTGGTTTCCAAATAAGGAGCATGAGCAATACCGCGAAGCCGCTTACCAGGTAAAAATGGAGCCGATGGCGAGGTAAAATGACCAGAGCCCCACCGAGGAATGTTGCTAAGGCAAGAATTCCGGGAAGTTGAGAAATGGGAAAAAAGTTGAAAAAGGGAATAATCCCAATCCCCCCCAGGCCGGAACCCAGTAGATTGGCAAAATAAAGTTTCCCAATCTGTTGGGGAAACCGGGTAAATGCTGTCCCCAGTGCCATCGCTCCAAAAAAGAAGGGCAGGGCAAACAGGAGATAAGTTAAAATCAACCGGGGAATGTGCGTTGGTTCGGCAAACAGCAGGTACGAATCGAACCGAACACCGGGGAGTTGGGAAAGGTGAACCACCAGGGGCAGACTAAGGGCACAAAGGAGGATGGGCACCGGAAAGAGCTGCATAAAACGATTCAGGATATATTGTCGGAAGAGGGATAAAATTGTGCCCGCAGCACCGAATCCCAGCAATGCCACAGAAATGACCATATAGGCGAAATGATGCCACTGGGTAATGGAGAGAATTTGCATCAGGGAGAGTTCGAATGCAATCAGTGCGGTAGACAGAATAGTCAGGGAGATATAAATTGGCAGGGAGGGCTTATCTTCCTGCCCGGCGTCTGTGTGTATCAACTGTTGCATTGGGTTATTTTGAGAAAAGTTAAGCAGAGAACCGGGGAACTCTATTTCAGCTCCTTATGTTACCCCGCATGAGATTTCCCAGCAACACCTCGCCCCGGTGGTAACGATATTCATATTTTCAAAAAAAGGTTTTGCCAGTTGAATTCAATTTCAAAGGTTTCTTGCGCTATAATTTCCAACTCACTTTTTGGTTGCGATAATCAAAATACAACCCTAATTTTAAAATAAGAAATGGAAAAATCATTCATGAAGACGAAAGTTTATATTGAAACAACTATACCCAGTTTTTATTATGAAGAGAGAAAAGAGCCCTCCGCAATTGCTCGTAAACAATGGACACGTGAATGGTGGAATGCTCATCGAAAAAAATATCTTCCGGTTACCAGTGTTGCAGTTTTGGATGAATTAAGCTCAAAAAACTATCCGGAAACAAAACGGAAAAAGTTACTCAAGTTGATTGCAGAAATTCCTTTAATTCCTATCGAACCGGACATTATTTCAATTGTAGAAGCTTATATACAACACAAGGTTATGCCAGAATCTCCGGTAGGTGATGCACTACATCTTGCATTGGCATCTTATCATAAACGCGACTTTCTGCTTACCTGGAACTCCAAACATCTTGCAAACGCAAATAAATTTGGGCATATTAGACGTATAAATACGCTACTTGGCTTATATGTACCTTTGTTGGTAACGCCACTGGAATTATTAGGAGAAGTATAATGAGAAAAGATGATCCCACAATTGAGGAGATTAGAATTATACGCCATAAAATATCTCAACGTTTTCACAATAGTCCCAGGGAAATTGTCGAATATTATCTACGCTTACAGAAGAAATATCAGGCGCGACTAACCGTCCATCCGCAGGAAACCGAAGAGAGTCTAAAAAAAGCAGAAACCACCTAACCGGATTTATTCATCTTTTGATATCCCTCCCCGCATGAGATTTCCCAGCAACACCTCACCCCGCCTCCAGGGTCCAAAGCCTGCCGTGGTATCAATATGCCCGCAAGCCCCCATGGAAATGAACCGGCTTCCCCAGTTCTTCGCAAAATATTGGGCACGTTCGAGGGAAACGTAGGGATCATTACTACTGGCAACGACAAGAGAAGGAAAAGGAAGCGGTTGTAAAGGGATGGGAGAAAAACTGCGCACCGGTGCCGGGGCATCATCCCGCTCCGCATCCGCCGGCGCCACCAGCAGGGCGCCATGCACATCACCGGAATGGCGTAACTGCCAGTGAGCAATGAGTATACATCCCAGGCTGTGGGCAACCAGCACTACCGGTGATGAGCTACCCTGAATGGCGGCATCGAGTACGGTAATCCATTCCTCCAAATCCGGATGATGCCAGTCCCGTTGCACCACCCGCCGGTATTCGGGGTGTTTTTGCTCCCACAATGTTTGCCAGTGCCCGGGACCGGAACCGGTATAGCCGGGGACAATCAGTACCTGGATGAAATTTTTTGTCATCGAGCGGTTTTGTTTCCTCGTGTATCTGGTATTCCCTACAGGGCAAATGACAAGAAAAGAAGCCCGATGAAAATGTAAGTACGGAAGTTGAAAATGTAAAGAGGAATGAGGTTTTATCACGGAGCAACGTGAAACATCGGTGTTTAAAGATGGGAAGGGATTAACTCAACAACTTAAACAGAATACCTGCCAACAGCACCATCTGGGTAATCCAGAAAGCAAAGCTCCATTTCAGCGTCTCGGTACGAACTTTTTCGATTTTTTCGATCAATTCCGCTCGAAGCTTTTCAATATTTGCTTTCCCCTCCAATCGCAGTTTTTCAATTTCTTGCGCCACCTCTCCCCGCAGTTTCTCATTTTCTTGAGCCACCTCTCCCCGCAGTTTCTCATTTTCTTGCGCCACCTCTCCGCGCAGTTTCTCAATTTCTTGAGCCACCTCTCCCCGCAGTTTCTCCATCTCATTTCGTAAATTAGCAATCTCTAAGGTTAAGTCTGCTCGTGATTGCTCTATATCCCGGGTTAAATCCGCGCGTAGTTTTTCTATCTCCTGGGTTACATCTGCCCGCAGTTTCTCAATTTCCAGCTTGATTTCATAAATATCCCGTTGAGTGGCAACATCGTCGGGAATTCGCGAATCGATATACTCCAGTATTTTATGAGCATCATCCGGGGGAAAGGTCTTTTGTAAAATGGAGAGAACCTGTTCACGTTTTGCCATGCTTTCACCTTACTTTATTTAAGGTGATGCAATATAAATATTTTACGAAGATATCGCAAGGGATGCACTGCGTTTGTTCTCAATAATGCTCAAACCGAGCAAGTTGTTTTTCCATTTCCCGGAAGTCTTTTCTGGCAACATATTTTGCTGCCAGTGTGAACACCACATTATCTTCCCGGAAAATATGGAGGCGCAACAACTCCACCAATGCCCTCCCCTGCTCCAGCGCCGCATCCAGAACGATAGCGCGGGAGGCAGTGTCGGGTAGCCGTGCTGCCAACCCCAGGAAGTTAAAGGTCACCGCCGCAAGCTGCATCAACTTCACGTGATCATCTTCCAGCATATCCACCGCCGTTTTGGGATATTCCCCCTTGCTGTGCTCGCCATTTTCCAACAGCCGTTCCTGCAAAAGAGGAAACAATATTTTCTCTTCTTTTAAATTATGGCGCACAATGTTGGTATCCAAAAACGTAAAAAATTCTCGTAAGCCCTTATCAATCGCCGGATCCGGTATTAGCCCCTTTTGATGCAACTGCCGAAGCACCTCTTCAAATGCATCCACCTTTTTTAAACACGCCTGATGCTCATCCATTAATTTTTGAATTACCGGGGGCATCTCTTCATAAGGAATGGCTTCA
>CAYYGL010000041.1:0-29367 GCA_964471235.1 uncultured Calditrichaceae bacterium | reverse complement strand
AGGGGTAACCCCCCCGGCTGAGAGGTGCAAGCATCCCGAGGGATGCTGACGGAGCGATTGGAGCGTCAAAATTATGGAGTTTGAATAATTAATCGGGCTATTTTTAATGCTCGCAGCGGAGTGTCAAAACAAGTTTTGACGCTCCGTTGTAAACGTAGGAGCGACAAAATTTATTTTGTCGGTGGCACGGTTATTTAATCAAAATTCATCATTTTGACAACGGCGCACCGACTGAAGAGAGTAACAGAGCCACCAGCCAACAGCAATAAAACAGGTAGATGGAGATCAAAGAAACGGCGGGCGGCAATCGAAAAACTCGTATGCAACCGCCGCCAAACCACTCACCCCCGTAGGGGCAGGCACTCTACCACCCACCAATCTTCAAAAATTAACCCTTGACATGCCGGATTTTCATCTTACATTTTTGCTTCGATTTGACAGGGATATTTTACATGATACAAACAACCAACCTCTTAATTGTTTTTATGAAAGCACCGCTCCCGGGCGGGGTTAAAACCCGTCTGCAACCGCATCTTTCTCCTGATGAGTCCCTCCTCCTCTACCGCGCCATGGGAAAAGATTTGGTAGAAAATCTCACGGATTCCCCGGATTACACTCTGGAAATTCATTTCTCCCCTCCACACGCACTCACCGAAATGCAGGCATGGTTAGGGCAGGAGCAGCGGTATGTGCCCCAATCGGGTGGGGACCTGGGCGAGCGGATGCACCATTCCTTTCAAACCGCATTTGCCCGCGGCTACGGAAAGGTGGTGATCATCGGCAGCGATCTCCCCACCCTGGGCAAGGCGGAAATCTTAACGGCTTTTTCCCAATTGGCAACTTACCCGGTGGTGTTGGGTCCCACGGATGATGGCGGCTACTATCTGATTGGTTTGCGGGAAGCGCAGCCTGCGCTGTTTCAAAATGTTGCCTGGAGCACCGGGGAAGTCTTACCGCAAACCTTACAAAATGCCCGGGATGCCAACCTTTCAGTTCACCTGCTGGAGCAAAAAGCGGATATTGATACCTATGCAGAGGTGGCGGCGCTCTGGAAGCAACTTAGCGGCAGGGAGGAGCTGGGCAATATCCACATCCCCCATACCGTTGCCGCGTTAAAAAAGATTCTGATGTCCGATTAGGGCATCACGGTGTGGATAAACCGTTGCATCATTGCCTGCGGAATAAATCCCGGACCATACCATAGAGACTCCCCATTGCCCATGTATTCTCCCAACCACAACGCGGCTCCGTTGGAGCGGGGCAAGCGGGTTCTTTCCAAAAAAGAAAATAGAACGCGGAAGAAACGCCTGCCATTGGGGAACCCCGCTCTGCCGGGTTAAAATCCTGCCAATAATCATTTGCGAGGATGGGAAAAAATCTGTATTATTTTTCGGAAGGAGTTTTTTTCATTCTAACAGCACATCCAAAAGGAGACAGCGGAAATGTACCTACGTTTCATCACGATATTTCTTTCTGCCCTGTTGATAGCCTCAGCTTACCCGCGTTCGGGTTTTTCGCAGGATTCCAGCGCACACCCCCAACCGGATTTTGACCACTGGCAGGTGGATTACCAATACGGACCGGCGGATACGGTTTCCTTTACTGTAACGGAAGGCACCTGGATGAACCTGGATGTCAGCCCGGACGGGAAGCAAATTGTATTTGACTTATTGGGGGATATTTACCTTTTACCCATTGAAGGCGGGGAGGCAACTTTATTAAGCGGTGGAGTGCCGTATGAGGTGCAGCCGCGTTTCAGCCCGGACGGCAGCCGGATCAGTTTTACCAGCGACCGGGGCGGCGGTGATAATATCTGGATCATGAACAGCGACGGCACGGATCGCCATGAGATTACCCGGGAGGACTTCCGCTTGCTGAACAATGCTGTCTGGACCCCGGACGGGCATTATCTGATTGCCCGGAAACATTTTACCAGCCGCCGATCATTAGGCGCCGGAGAAATGTGGCTGTATCACATCTCCGGCGGCAAGGGACTGCAATTGACCAAACGGAAAAATGATCAGCAGGATGCCGGCGAGCCGTGCATCTCTCCGGACGGACGCTACCTCTACTACAGCGAGGACATGAGCGGCGGCTCTACCTTTCGCTATAACAAAGACCCCAACAAACAAATTTACGTCATTCGCCGGCTGGACCTGGAAACCGGCAAACTCATCAACTACATCACCGGACCGGGCGGGGCAGTACGGCCTCAGATTTCCCCCGATGGAAAGTATCTCGCATTCGTACGGCGGATTCGCACCAAAAGCGTATTGTTTATCCAAAAACTTAGCACCGGCGAACAATTTCCGGTATTCGACCAACTGGATAAGGATCAACAGGAGACCTGGGCCATATTCGGGGTCTATCCGAATTATGCCTGGCTGCCCAACAACCGGGAGGTGGTTATCTGGGCAAAGGGTCATCTCTGGCGAATCGATGTTTTCACCCGCCAGGCGAAGCAAATTCCGTTCCGGGCAACCGTTACCCAGAGCATTGCCCGGGCACTTCACTTTCCCCAACAAATTGCCGGGGAAGAGTTTCGGGTAAAAATGCTGCGCCATGCCGTTACCTCTCCGGATGGCAAATGGCTGGTATTTAACGCTGTGGGGCATCTATGGAAAAAGAAGCTGCCCGATGGCAAAATTACCCGTCTGACCAACGACGACAACCACTTTGAATTTGAACCGGATTTTAGCCCGGACGGCAAATGGGTGGTCTATACCACCTGGAACGACACTGCCAGGGGAGCCATCTATAAAGTGCCGTTGAAAGGGGGCAGGAGTCGGAAACTGACCCGGCGAAAAGGATATTACTATTCCCCACACTTTTCACCGGACGGCACCATGGTGGTGTACCGCCGCCATACCGGGAATGCCATCCTGGGATATGCTTATGGGGTGGAGCCGGGAATTTACTGGGTGGGGGCAGAATACGGCGGTCTTGGCAATTTGATTACCGAGGAGGGATTCTCTCCCCGTTTTAACAAAGACGGCTCCCGCATTTACTATTTCACCCGGGAAGGTGAGAAAAAAGTGGTAAAGAGCGTACGCTTAGATGGAGGGGATGAACGTACCCTCTTCACCTCTAAATATGCCACTCAGGTGGTGCTCAGTCCCGATGAACAATGGGTGGCGTTTCAGGAATTGTTCAATGTTTATATCACCCCGTTTCCCAGAACCGGTAAAGCCATAGAGTTGAGCGGCACCAGCACCGCCATCCCGCTCCGAAAAGTAAGCCGCGATGCCGGAAATTATTTACACTGGTCCGGCGACAGCCGTAAGTTGCATTGGGTTATTGGTCCTTCATACTACACTTGCGACTTGCAGAACACTCTTCCATTTATCCCCGGCGCCATTGACAGCCTTCCCCCGCCGGATACCAGCCGGGTGGACCTGGAGTTGTATTTGCCAACCGACATCCCGGATGGCATCCTTGCCCTCTCTGGTGCCCGCATCATCACCATGAAGGGCAACGAGGTTATCGAAGACGGGGTGATTGTCGTGGAACGGAACCGAATTATTGCCGTGGGTAAAAAAGGAGAGGTGGAGATTCCACCGGAGGCGTATGTGCTGGATGTGCAGGGAAAAACCATTATGCCGGGCATGGTGGATGTTCACGCCCACTTAAGGCACGACTCCGGCAAAATATCTGCACAGCAAAACTGGAGCTACATGGCGAATCTTGCCTATGGCGTTACCACCACGCACGATCCCTCCGCCAATACAGAAATGGTCTTCAGCCAGGCGGAAATGGTGCGGGCAGGGGAAATGTTGGGACCGCGTATTTTTTCCACCGGGACAGTTCTGTATGGCGCCGAGGGCGACTTTAAGGCGGTGATTAACAGCTTAACGGATGCCCGTTCTCACCTGCGGCGAATGAAAGCAGTCGGGGCTTTTTCCGTGAAGAGCTACAACCAGCCCCGGCGCAACCAGCGGCAGCAGATTATTCAAGCTGCCCGGGAACTGAAAATGATGGTCTATCCCGAGGGCGGCTCCACCTTTTTTCATAACATGAGCATGATTCTGGATGGTCATACCGGCATCGAGCACTCCATCCCCATTGCCCCGGCGTATGAAGATGTCATCCGCTTGTGGAGCGCCAGCCACACCGGCTACACCCCGACGCTGATCGTCGGCTATGGCGGATTGTTCGGGGAAAACTACTGGTACCAGCACACCCGGGTTTGGGAGAAAAAACGGCTGCTGAATTTTACTCCCCGCCAGATCATCGATGCCCGTTCCCGGCGACGCACGATGGCACCCGAGGAGGAATACGGGCATATTCATAATGCCGAGACCGCAAAGAGGCTCTCCGATGCCGGCGTTCGGGTAAACCTGGGAGCACACGGGCAGTTGCAGGGATTGGGTGCCCACTGGGAGTTGTGGATGCTGGCACAGGGCGGCATGACGCCTCTGCAAGCCATTCGCTGCGCCACCATTAACGGAGCATATTACATTGGGATGGATGCGGAACTGGGCTCCCTGGAGCCTGGCAAGCTGGCAGACCTGATTGTGTTGGAGAAAAACCCGCTGGAAAACATTTTGAACACGGAAAGCGTCCTGTATGTAATGAAGAACGGTCGGTTGTATGATGCCGAGACCCTGAATGAGATTGGCAACTATCGCAGCGAGCGGATGCCGTTCTGGTGGGAGCTGCCCGGCAGTAGCGATGCCTGGGTCTGGCAAACGGATGATAATAGCCATTCCGTTAGATGTGGCTGCGGCATTTCCAGGTCGCAATGAAATGTAACCTGATTAATTCATCAACTACCCACCACGTGGTCGCTTTGCGAAGAAGACACAGAGAAGAGTTAAAATGACAGGTGACGAGTAACGAGTGATGAATATGTCGGATGTCGAATGTTGGATTTGAGAAATGATGTTTAACTCAGCAATTCGCAATCCGAAATCCGAAATTGTTTTCTACTTTCTATGGTGAATAATTCAGGTTAAAATGATGAAAACCAACAACGTACATCATTTTAGATGAAACGTCATCTTTTCCACATCATTTTATCTCTACTCGCCCTTTGCAATATGGCGCTCCCGGGACGATCACCGGACACGATCCCCTCCACGGGACAAACCGATACGGTGTCAACATCGTATCTGAAAATTTTTGAAGCGCTGACCCATTTGAAATTGGATCCGGCAAATGTGGCGGAAGTTGCCGATTTTGCCCTGCAGCGGGATGTGGGAAACTTTTTTCTGAAGAAAGGAAAAATTTATTTAACCCTGCCGGTTGAGGGCAAGATTTGTGCGGCGCTGTTTTTGGGGAAGGGAGAATTTGAATTCACCCCGCCGACACAAATCGAAAAAGAGCAACTCTACCGGTTTTACCAAACCGAACATTTCGAAAAGCCGTTTAACATGCTCTTCCTGTTCTTTGCGGATTCGACCCTTTCGGAATTGCACCGACATTTAACTTTCACCCATCAACGTATTCCCCGCAAGGCAACGGATATGGTGGATTATGCCTTGAAATATCTTGCAAAATCCAAAAGCAAGTTCTTTGAATACGCCATGATGAAGACTTTCCTGGAAAATACCGCCAACTCCCTCTTTTACGCCCATTTTAGCAAAGATAAAATAAAACCATTCTTTTTTTATATTAATCCGTATGCCAATGAAGAGGTGCGCTTCATGCGGCGGCTAAAGGGTCCTTCTTACGTTTATGCGCCGGAGATCATCAACCAGTTTCATACCCGACAGGAATATGCAGACCGTTCTTTTCTTACCGAGGAAGATAAGAATGATCTTTATATCCGGCATTATAAGATTGACTGCACCCTGAAAGGCAACCGCTTAAATTTTTCGGCAGCAACCGAAATCGAATTTACACCGTTGGTGGACCGCCAGAAGTGGCTGGCTTTTGCGTTATACGATGAGTTGGTGGTAGATTCTGCCTTTTGGAGTGACGGGAAAAGGGTGACCTTTATCAAGGAAAAGGGTAATCCTTTAATGTGGGTAAAAGGGATTTATCCTTTTCGGAAAGATTCAACTTACGTAATGCGGATGTATTATCACGGTGACTTAATCGAACGGCGGCGGGATTGGTTCTACATCAAATCCTCCCGGGGCTGGTATCCGAGTCACGGGGAATATCAAAAATCCCTGTTTGATCTCACCTACCATATACCCGACAAATTTGATTTTGTTAGTGTGGGAGAATTGCAATCCACACACACCGACGGGGAGGTCACCACCACCCATTGGATAACGCCGAAACCCATACGCAATGCCTCGTTTAACATCGGCTTTTTCCGGAAGTATGAAATTGAGACCGATAGTATCCCCAAGATTACGGTATTAATGGCGGAAACCGGTCATCAGGAGATAGCCCGGGCATTGGGCAGGCAGGGCATTGGCTCCGGGAGAAATATGGAAAAGGAAGTGGGGAAAGATATTGTCCGGAGCATCCGTTTGTTTCAGAGAATTTTTGGCACGGCGCCGGTATCAAATGTTTATGCCACAGACATTCCCTATCTTCATGGGGAGGCGTTTCCGGGGCTGGTGCATTTGTCATGGATGACCTTCCAGCGCACCGCCGAGGGCGGGATGGATGAGGTGTTCCGGGCACACGAGGTCGCTCACCAGTGGTGGGGGATCGGGGTGGATATCAAATCCTACCATGATCAGTGGTTAAGCGAGGGGTTTGCCGAGTATGCCGGATGGTGGTATTTCCACAACATGTTGCATGAAGATAAACATGATGATAAGAAATATTACCGGATGTTGAAACAATGGCGAAAAAAAATTGCCGGAAACCGGAAGTATTTTTTGGGGAAGGGGCAGGCAGCCGCACCAATCTGGCTGGGGTACCGTACCCAGAGCAGCGATACCCGGGGAGATTACACGCTGATCATCTATAAAAAAGCAGCCTGGGTGCTGCACATGCTGCACACCATGCTCACCGACCCGAAAACCGGGGATGATAATCGCTTCCGGGAACTGTTAAAACAATTTTACCAAACATACCAGGGGAAAAATGCCTCGACAGAAGATTTTTTACATGCTGCAGAAAATTTCCTCGGGATGGATTTGCACTGGTTTTTTGATCAATGGGTGTATGGTTCTGCGATACCGGTTTATAAAGTAGCATATAAAATCGAACAAACTCCTGCCGGACGCTTCCGGGTGCTGGGGAAAGTGGAACAATCCGGCGTTTCGGAAGATTTTCGCATGCCAATGCTAATCGGCATCCGATTGGGCAAAGATGAAATTCTTCCCTTCCGGGTTCAGATTCAGGGACCCCAAACCACTTTTTCCCTGGGAGAATTTGAGCGAAAACCGAAAAAGGTGATTTTTAACTACCGGGAATCGGTTTTATGTGAGTTGAAAAAGGGGAAATGGTAAGCGGAAGGAGGTATCAGGGTATAAGGAATGAGGGGGATTGGATTGGGCAGCAAGGATGGGACTGGTGCCGAATTCTTCCGGGAGAAGGGACAAGGTTTGCCGTTCCTTCCTGACAACTATTGCAAAAACAATTTTAAACACAAGGTGGCGCCCATGAAACTTCACAGCATCATCTTAACCTTAATCGCTGGTTGTGTAATGGGGTGGATGACAACATCCTGCACCCGTTACATTACGGCTGCTTCACCTCCCGGTTTACATGATGGAAAATATGACAGTTCTTTTCCATTCGGTAATGACACGGATGCACTGGAAAAAATTGTGGCATCGGTGCGGCTGCTAAATGCCGTGGCTCATTATAAACAATATGATTTTTCTCGTGCTCAGGAAATTTCTCCCTCCCAATTTACCGGAGATTTTCTCAAGAAACATGCGGATCAGCAATATGTGTCTCAGGATTTTGCCGTCGGCACCGCCACGGTCATCTATGCCGATCGGAACCGCATTGCGGTGTTAACCTGTGCTCACGTGGTTAATTTCCCGGATACGGTCATCACCTATTACATTCTGCCGGATGGGTCAGCCGACAGTTTAATCCGCTCCGTTGCGATTAAAACAAAGGAACGGATTCATCTGAGTGATCTCCGCCAGGGAGAAAATTTAAAAATTTTGGCGATGGATACCGACCTGGATGTAGCAGTGCTTGGGAAAGAGTTTGTGTATCATCCCCCAAAAACGATGCCGGTACTGCCTGTCCCCCCCGGGAAAGCCCGGGAACTCCACTGGGGGAATTTTGTGTATGTGATTGGTTTTCCAGCCGGGAAGAAAATGATCACCCGGGGGATTATCAGCAATCCGAATCGCGGCACCCGGCATGGATTTTTAGTGGATGCCCTGTTCAACCGCGGCTTTAGTGGCGGGATTGTCTTAGCTCTCAGAGACGGCGTTCCCAATTTCGAATTGGTGGGGATTGTAAACTCAGTCTCTGCCGAAACCGAAGTGAAACTGGCACCGGAGTCGGGGATCGATCAATCACTGGTCGATTCCAACATCCCTTATACCGGCAATATTTATCTGAGAACTCAGAAAAACATCAACTATGGGATTTCCTTCGGTATCTCCATTGAAGCCATCCGGGATTTTATCCGTGAACATTCTATTGAGTTGGAAAATGCCGGTTATCACCTGGCAAAATTCTTAAAGTAAAGTCCCCGGCGTTAGAAGTTCCTGATGAGCCGAACAGTTCCGATCTCCGGTTCTGATAATTCTCCGTTGAAGTTCATTGCGGCAGGTCACAGTCTCTGGAAAAAAAAATGTGAAATTATATTGTTGATAAAGTAGTAATTTTCACTGATTTAAACAATTACCAGGGATGTGACGTAAAGTAGTGAGCAACTTTCCACTCCATCCATCAATAAATAAAGACGTGGGTTCGGAAGAGACTGTGGGACTGTTCTCCCGTGTTTATCTAATCATGGTATAGGAATTGCAATTGTTGAGGTGAACCTTTTAGAGATGGAACCTGAGGAGAGTTATGTAAGGAGTTTTGGAGGTTGATTTTATTGAACTTATATGGTGCGATTCATGTGCTGCCAATTGAGTTCGTCTTTAAGGGTTATGAAGGACTGTAAATATATTTCACAGCGATTCAATTGCCGATGTTCTTTGAGAAATAAATGTTTACATGGAATTGATGTCACAGGATGTGGGTTCCTATCTATTCCCCCCGGGGATTCCCCCTGACATAATCAATACAGGGCAAACATAAGGTGGCATTGAACTCCTGCGCTTCATCCGCCTCATTTCTGTGTGCATCAACGGAATCCATGGCTTTAATCCCATAGCTATCTTTTAACCACCCGTCGTATGGTTGGTGGGGTCAGAAAGATTGTGAAAACGATTTAAAATTTTTCAACTCAACAAGCACAGTTGAAGGTTTAACCAACAAGGACGTATAAAATTTGAGGGGGTAGTACAATGATTTGTCGTGTTTGTTCCGGATACATTGAGGATGGAAAAAGTAGTTGTCCGCACTGCGGTTCAACGGTAAACACAAAATCTACAAACAAAAAGAGAGAAAAATATTATTGTAAGCGGTGTTATCGCTTCCTGCCGTCTAAAATTTGTCCGATTCATGGCACCGAGGCCACCATCGGGGTAGATGCGAAAACTGCGGAAGAAGGCTCTGTGCGTCCGATTGGAACAGAGGTGCCCAAACAGGCGCCCTCTTCTAAGCCCATTCCCATGCCATCCGGAACAAATGGGAACGTTACCGAACCTTTACCCCCGACCGATGATGATCAGTTTTTAAATAAAATTCTGGAAGATGTAATCAGCGATCGGGAACCTTCTCCGACTAACCATAAAACCGAGGCGCCGCCCCGGAAATCACCTCTGTCGCCAAAAAATTCGGAAAGCCCATCATCCGACCCGGATATTCTGAGCGGGATGATTGAACAGCAATTTCAAAAATTGGTAACCGAAAGAGAGGAACCGCAAACACCGGCAAAGCCCCGCCCCGATAGCAGAAAACAGGCTCAACCGACATCCGGCACCCGGCAGCAAAAAGCAGCTCCCCGCTCTACCCCTCTTCGAGAAACCGGCGTCTCTGCCACCCCATCTGCAAAATGGATCCGGTGGATGGTGATTGCCGCAGTGGTTTTATTAGTGGCAGTTGCCGGTGCGGCTTTCAAATTTTACTTGCAGCCGATTATGGCAAGAAAAGCCATGTTGAATGAGGCTGAGGAATTATACAAAAATCAACAATATGATGAAGCCTTGCAAAAGTATGCCCGGTTCAAAGTACTTTATCCTAACGCTGCGGCAATTGGTACGGTGAATGATCGCATCATTGAAATTTCCACCATTATTGAGAAACAACAACAAAAGAATGCCATGTTAGCAAGCCTGATGGAGGAAGCACAGAGAACGTTTTCCCAAAATCAGTTTTTATCCCCGGAAAGCGACAATACCCTAAGTTACCTCCAGCAGGTATTTGAATTAGAACCAGGCTATCCGCCGGCAGTAGAATTGCAAGACCAAATTGTAAACAAATTCCTCGATCAGGCAGAGCAAGCGTTCGACGCAGAGAATTATGACGAAGCATTGAAGCATTACCAGAGCGCTTTAACGATTAAGCCAAAAGATCCGCAATTGCTGGATGAGATTGACCGCACGTTAAAATTAAAAAACATTAAAGAGATGCTTCGCAACCTCAGTGCCTTAACCAAAACCCGGAAAGAATTAAAAGCCCTGCAACGGGAACGCAAACGGCTCCAGAATCTGATTCAGAGCGAACGAACCCGTTTTCGGGAGCTTACCGAACAGCGGAAAAAGGAGAGCAAATCGCCGCTTGCCTCAGCCTCTTCTACAAAAAGAACGCCGCCGGTTCGGAAACGGAATTCAGGAAATCCGGCTACCCAGGCAGCTCCAACAACAGCTTCCAACATTTTAACCAAAAAAGAACGGCAGCCCCGCTCTACACAACCGGCAACCACCCAACGTTCTCCCGCAGCAACTACGTCGGGAGGAGCAGATGAGAATTCGGTAGAAGATATGCTGGGGATCGAGCTTATTCCCAGCGAACCGCAACCTTCTGCTCCGGCAAAATCCGAGGTGCGTATTGTGGAAGAGCAAATGATCGACGGCGGCGAGAAAAAATACATTCACCGGGAAAAGCCAAACATACCGGCTTCTCTGAAGGGAGATGAACTCCAAATGATTTTAGCAGAATGCATCGTTTCAGTGGATGGGAAAATCGAATCGGTCAAATTATTAACCCCGTCGGAAAATGAACAGTTAAATCAAATTGCTTTGAATGCCCTGCACAAGTATCGTTTTCAACCGGCTACCTATCGGGGGAAACCGGTCCGTTTTAAAACGATCGAAGTAATGTCCTTTTAAGCATCCGGATTTCTGTTCAGCTATCCGGCAGAGATTTTAAAACTTTTTCACTAACGTCCCCCCCTCACAAAGGTGCCGTTGTGCTTTCGTAAAAGCGCGACGGCATCTTTTTTTAGGATTTGTTGTTGACATTAATTGATTGGGGTCAGATCAATTTCTGCCAATCGGGACGTTCTTCCGTTGCTTCCCCCGGCTCTTTGTAAATATTGTAAACTTCCATCAATTTCAACCGGGTTGCCTGAAGCCTGTTTTCAACAATGCGGGAAATTCGCTTCATCACCTGGAAGCCCAACTCATGATCCTGTTCGATCTGATTCCTCAGAATTTTTCCATTCAGCACCAGGGCGTGGGTTAATTCCACAGCCCGGGCATCGAAATGCCAATGATGGGGGGTATACAACCACGACCACCCCAGCACATCCCCGGCACCAATCGTCTCCACGGTTACCGGTCCTACCTTAGAGACATAGACCTCCAGAGAAACAATCCCTTTTTGAATTAAAAAGAACTGGTCGGCATCCTCTCCTTCCCGAAAAATATATTGCCCGGGGTTGAACGTGGTCAGAGAGGTCCATTCGGCAATTTTTTCCAGGTAAGATTCCGGGAAATCCGAAAAAAACGGGTGTTCCCGCAATGTCTGAACTTTAGACTTCATCATGCTCTCCTTTTCGTTAGATGCCCATGAATATGATAAAACGCTCGTCCCGCAGAAGTAATAGGAACTTCATGACTCGGGATGGGCAGAAATTATGCTCGTTTCCGACTGACCGTTAACACCGGACGTTCTGCTAACCGCACCACCCGTTCCGTCGTGCTGCCAATCAGCAAATGCTCTACCCCGCTTAATCCGCGTGTCGCCATGATGGTTAAATCCACCCCGGTATCCTTGATGCGCTGAACGATCTCCTGATAGGCTCTTCCTTCGACAATGGTGAAGGAAAAGCCATCCTCCGTACCTACGAATTCCCGCAACCGCTGTAACGCCCGATCCTTCAGTTCCGGATCCAACTCAAATAACGAATCCACTTCCGCAGTATAATATGCCGGATGAAATTCCCGTTCCAGCACGTGGAGAAATTCTACCTCCGCTTGAAAATGGGTTGCAAAAAAGCGGGCATACTCGATGGCTTCCCGGGAATGCTCCGAAAAATCAATGGGTACCAGAATTTTTTTCAACGCCAGTTGATCCGGAAGGTGATGTACCGTGATAACCGGAATGGGTGACATGCGCACCACCTTTTCTGCCACACTTCCGTAAATCCATTTTTTGATGCCCCCCCTTCCGTGAGTACCGATTACAATCAGATCAAATTGGTGTTCCTCCAGGTATTCCAGGATGGCATCTGCCGCAGAGATACCCCTTCGGATTTCGCTGTGAATCTCCACCCCCCGGGCCGCGGCTTTATCATTATGCCTTTTTAGTTTTTTCCGGGTTACCTCTTCGCGCAATTTTAACAATTTTTCATACTCCTCTAAGTGTACCTCCTCTCCAATATCTTCCTGGAATAATGTAATGGCATGGAACAGTGTTACCTTCGCTATTAATTGTTCAGCCAGAAATATTCCGTATCTCACGGCTCTATCCGAATATTCGCTAAAATCCACCGGAATTAGTATATGTTGCATCTTCATGGTATTTCCTCCTTTTATTCGAAAAGGTTATTGGTTTTTACATCCATCCATTTTACCTTAGGTATATGGGATATTGCCTGTAATAATGAAGCGTGTCTTTTTCCCATATTGATTCCCCTGTGATACTACCATTCAAAGTAACAAATTTGTTGCCAAAAACAAAAAATCAACAGAATACTTTGAAAACAAAGAGGTTAAAAAAGAATTCTGTACAGATGCACCACAAAAGACACTGCCACAGGTATTGAAAACCGTTGCCTGGGGTAAACTCTGATATTACAGAATATTAAATACTTTACAGTCTCTCACCGATTAAAGGGGTGAGAAAATGTGTGGCATGGCTCGATGTAAAAAAAATTGTAACGACTCCGGTTGTTATACCGCAACGAACAGATGTTTACCTGTTTCATGTTGCGGTCCGTCGCCTATCCGCTGCGGTTAAGCAAACCGCGCTGTAAGTCTTTACTTTAGCATCTAAACAACCTGTGTAGTTACAAAAAATTATGTATGAAAGGTTACAGAACAACAACGCATATACTTTCAATTTAAGGTGATGATTCAGGTATCATTCACGGTTGTGCCACCCACAATATGGCTGCGCTGAAAAAAACACCAGGGCACAACGTTACCCAAAATGAAATAATTAACTCCCTGTAAGATTGGATGCCAGGACTGCCCACTCATCATGTCAGGCAGCACTCGAGCGAAATGTTCAATACCTTCGGTATTGACTGCAGAATCCCGGGGCAACCCCGTTGAACTTTCACAATTTATCCCGAAACCGGATTTTTTCAGTTCGGTTCGGATGGTTAACATGCAGCATTAGCTGTGTTGGGGGAATCTTCCACACTTATCTTACCGGGAATATTGAATTGTAAGCATTCATCAAACGTCAAGCAAGAGGAGGCTGAGATGGGACGCCATCAACAAACAGATAGATTCTTTTCCATAAAGCAGTTGGTTTATTTCGTGACTGTAATCAGTCTATGGGGCGGATGGGGCAATTTTAATTTATACGCCGAAGTAACAAATTCTCCCCAATCTTCTTCGGCAATTTTGGAAAGCAAGGTCATCCAGATTTTTGAGAAGAACTGTGCCCGGGTCGGCTGCCACGTGGGCAGTACCCCCATGATGGGCTTGAAGCTCACAAAGGATGAATTTTATGCCCGCACGATTAATCAGCCGAGTGCCGAGATGCCTTCCATGATGCGCATCAAACCCGGCGATCCGGATAACAGCTATCTGATCAAAAAGGTATTGGGCAGCGCGGATATTATCGGAAGCCGGATGCCTTTCGGCAGAGATCCGTTGACGGATGAAGAAATTGCTACGTTAGTGGAATGGGTAAAAAAAATACAGAAGGTAGATGAAGCTCGTTTGCAGGCTAAAACCAGGGACCCCATTATCCCGTTCTTCAGTTGGAAAGTGGTGAATATACCCACCTCACGGATGGTGGATAAAGGCGATTGGTTGTTTTTAATCAGCCACCGGTTTTTCCCCAAACTTAGCAGCGGATACGATACGTTTTACGGCTTAGATGGCTCCGGTATCATCTTCCTGAATATGGGATATGCGATTACCAATAAATTGTTTATAAATTTGGGGCGAAGCAACGTGGAAGACAATGTGGAATTTGATGTAAAATATAGTTTAAAGCATCAATATGAAGGCGACCGGTTCCCCCTGGCGGCTGCCCTGCAGGGTTCGGTGAACTGGATTACCGAAAAAAAGCCTGGCAAGGCTCGCTTCCGTTCCGAGGCGTTTAAGTTTGCTTTGCAAGCCATTTTATCCAGCCAGTTGCGGGAAGGCGTTTCCGTGGATGTGGTGCCCGGAATACTTTTCAATGCCGACCCGGAAAAAGAGGGTGAAGACCCCTTAATTACCATTGGTTTGGGAGGTCGGGTACACCTATGGCGTTCAATCTCTCTCATAGGAGAGTGGGTGCCGATGGTCTCCGGGTATACCCTAACCACCACCTTTGGTGAATTCAACCGGTTTGACGCCTGGGGGGGCGGCATCGAGCTATCCGTTGGCGGACATGCCTTCCATATCATTGTGTCCAACTCGGCAGGTCTCACCACCGACCAGTACATGCGGGGCGGCGATTTGGATATCAATAATTTTGATGTCCGCCTGGGATTTAATATCTTCCGCCCCTTGCAGTTTTAGCCACTCGGATGAGGACAAATGAACAGAATCTGTAACTTTCAACTATATGCCCATTTTGGTCATTCCGGTTGTAGTGGAGCGGAATGACAGCCAAATTTGCAGGTAAAGCCGAAGGGTTAACCGAATATATCAATCACCACAATGAAAGAAGGGATGATCTTATGCGCCATCATTCATTCCATAAAGGATTTACCGGAATGGTTTTCTGTCTTGGGTTCGCCGCCGTGCTCCTCCATTGTGAACGGGCAGCGCCGCTTCAACAGAAACCAACCGAAACGACGTTTACCAGCATCCAGCAAAATATTTTTGATAACAACTGCGCCCTCTCCGGATGCCACCTGGGAAGCAGCGCCCCGTTTGGGTTGGACTTAAGCCAGGGAAACGCCTATAACAACCTGGTTGATGTTGCCAGCGGGGAGGTGCCCACTCTTTTCCGGGTGAAACCGGGTGACCCCGATAACAGCTATATCGTCATGAAACTCGAAGGCGCCCAGGGGATCCAGGGGCAACGAATGCCACGGGGGAGACCGCCACTGGCACCGGATGACATAAATGCCGTCCGGGAGTGGATTCGTCTGGGTGCCAAAAACAATTAGGCAACCGGATAAACGGATACCGCTTCCCTGCTGGTAACCCGGCGGAGCCTATTCCACCCGGATCCGGTGTTTTAAATGCTCATACGTTTTGGGACCAATCCCTTTTATTTTGATAATGTCTTTTTTAGTGAGAAAAGGGCCATGTTCCCGGCGGTAATCGATAATTCGCTGTGCCATTTTTGGACCAATCCGCGGCAGGGTAATCAATTCATTCATGGTGGCGGTGTTAATATTGACAGGCTTTTGAAAAGAAGGGCTGGCTTGGGTGGCTGAACCGCTCTGCCGGGAAGGTTGGGCATTCATTTCCCCGATGGATGCCGAATCCCGTTGAGTTTGTTTCCGGATGGAATCCAGACGGGTATAAAACTTTTTCTCGAAGGGAGAAAAATCATACTCCCTGGGCGGATGAAGGAGTTGTTGACTTACCCGGAAGGCGATTGCAGCCGCGAAAAAAACAATCACAAAGAGCAAGGCTTTCTTTTGTGAAGGTGTAAAATACATGCGCTCTCCCATGGGTACAGGGAGGTTAGATATTCAATGCCTCTTTAACTTTTTGGAAAAAACCTTTCCCCTTGTGCGGAGGTTTGAAATTTTCCATCTCATTTAATTCCTGAAGCAGTTCTTTCTCTTTTTGAGAAAGCCGGGTTGGCACCCATGCCTTTATCTGTACCAACAAATCTCCCTTGCGATGAGAATTCAGTTCCGCAAGCCCCTTGCCGCGTAAGCGAAAAATCTTACCGGGCTGGGTGCCGGGCGGAATATGAATCTGCACATGTTTATAGCGATTGGGATCATCCTCCGACAGCGATTCACCATTTTCATCCACAAGAATGGTGGGAATTTCGATGTCATCCCCCAGCGCCAGTTGGGGTAAACTCAGGTATAAATCATATATCAAATCATTATCATGACGGGTAAACAAGGGATGCTCTTTCACCTGGATGGCAATGATCAGGTCGCCGTTGGGTCCGCCCCGGGGACCGGCGTCTCCTTTCCCCTGCATCGTGAGATAGTTGCCGGTAAACACCCCACGGGGGATATTTACCTCAATGGTTTCCTCTCCGCGTACCCTGCCCTCGCCCATACACGTTTTACAGGGGTCGCTAATGACCGTTCCTTCCCCACGACATTGGGGGCAGACGCTCACATTCACAAACCTGCCCAGAATGGACTGAGTTACCTGGCGAATTTCCCCATGACCATGACAGGTGGGGCAACTCTGGGGCTTACTGCCGGCTTTGTGTCCTTTCCCCTGACAGGCAGGGCAGGGAATTAATTTGTTGATTTTGATCGTTTTGGTCACCCCGGTTGCTACTTCTTCCAGGCTGAGTTGAAGGGTAATTTGTAAATCTCTGCCTCGCTCCTGACGAGCCCCCCGCCGGGTACGACCACGGGAACCGAACAGATCACCGAATCCGAAGCCAAAGCCTTCTTCCATAAAAATGCGCAGAGCATCGCTCAAATCAAAATGCTCGAAATCGAAACCAGCAGGACCACCACTTACGCCTTCATGACCAAAACGATCGTAACGCTGACGTTTTTCCGGATCACTTAACACCTCATAGGCTTCGGCAAGCTCCTTAAACTTTTCCTCCGCCTCTTTATCTCCCTGATTTCGATCCGGATGATATTTCATCGCCAGTTTGCGATAGGCAGTTTTTATCTCTTCCTGTGATGCTTCTCGTGAGACATTCAATATTTCGTAAAAATCCCGCTTAGCGGCCATTTTATCCTTCCTCTTTTTCGCTAAAGCCCTTCAGAGTTCTTTAACAGCATCCGGCAAAACGATTGGGAGATACCCTGCCGAGAAGCTTGTCCCACACACATCCTGAGCAATGCGTTCCAATCGCAACGCCCGGCCCGGGACTAATTCTTATTCAGCACATCGGTAATGGTGCGGGCCGTGTAATCTACCAACACCACCAGTTTGCTGTAATTCATTCGGGTTGGACCAATTACCCCCAGGGTGCCGCTCACTGAACCGATTTGATACCGAGCCGTGATAATACTGCAATTCTGCAACCGCTTTTCCCGTATCTCCTCACCAATGCGTACCGATACCTGCTGTTCGTTGCTCTCTTCCAGCAAATGCAACATCACCCGGGGGTCTTCCAGTACTTCCACAACCGAAGACACTTTTTCCACATTCGGGAAATCCGGTTGCTGCACCATATAATGGGCACCCATATAATACATCTCGATATCTTCTTCAAAGTCGAACAATCGATTGGCGTGGGTTAAAATCAAGCGGATAAGCCCGCTCTCTTCATTTCGCATATCCTTGACGATATCCATAAATTTTTTCCGAATATCAACAAGCTTCATCCCATATAACCGCTCGTTTAAAATTTGATTCACCAGTTGCAGTTTTTCCCGGGGAATGATTGAGTTCAGTTCCAGAATGATGGTTTTCACCAACCCGGATTGAATGGAGATCACCACCAGAATTCGCTCGGCAGAAATGGGCACAATTTCCATCCGTTCAAATACCCCCTCCTCAATTCTCGGGGAGATAATGATGCCCAATTGCTTCGCCAGGTGTGCCAGTATCCGGGAAACTTCTTTCAACACCTCGTCAAATTCCGTTACCGTTTGTTGAACGGTTTCGCGAATGGAATGTCGCTCTTCCACGCTTAAGCGGGCTCTTTTCATCAGGTCATCCACATATACCCGATAGCCCCGAGTATTGGGCACCCTCCCGGCAGAAGGATGGGGTTGATAAATATACCCTTTATACTCCAGCGCCGCCATTATATTCCGGATGGTTGCCGGACTCATCCCCAGATGGCTTCTCCGGGCAATTAAAGATGAACTGACCGGCATTGCACTGGAAATGTAGTGTTGAACAATTTCACCTAAAACGATTTTTTCTCTTGCTGATAACATCCTGCCATACCGCTCATTTATTTCTTCAAAATTAAATTAAAATATGTTCCTGCACAAGAGTTGTCAAGTGAAATTAAAACCGTCGGTTCTGCCAGCTTTTAATTGCCGGAGAACCGGGAACGATGTTCTATCCTTCCGCCTCCTTATCCTATCGTCCAACTCCTCATTTCGTTTAATATTAATGATGTTCATCCCGTAAAGTTTCTCTCCCCAGACAATTATCGATATTCTACCGGGAGAGTGAACCGCACCGTTGTCCCTTTGTGAAAGCTTGCAGTGAAATAGAACAGACGTTGCCAAAGACATCCTGTCACGAGGTGGTGAGATTGTTATTGGAAAGAACCCTGTCCCACAAAGGGCGTCCTCCAGCGCCCCTACCAATGGTTAAAAACCAACTCCATTTTCCATAAAATTATGGACACAACCATATAAGTATATAAAATATTTCTTGATACTTGAAATTCGATTTTTTAGCTTTTGCATTGTGAGAGAAAAATGATGCGGAGCGAAATAATGCGGACAGGAGAACGATGAAAATCACGCGTGCAGAAACCGGTTTAGCACCAAAACGCTCCCGGGGAAATACTTTTTTTCTCACGTTAACCCACCATTTCATTTTTTTATCTTCTTCTCAATTAATTCAACTAATTGCAAAGTTACACTTATTAGCGAGGTCGTCATGAAAGACTATATCGAAGAACTGATGGCGCACGTAAAGGCAAAAAACCCTGCCGAACCGGAATTTCATCAGGCGGTTCAGGAAGTTGCGGAGTCATTGGTATTGGTGTTGGAAAAGCATCCGGAATATCGCAACAACAAGATTCTGGAACGCATCATTGAACCGGAACGGGTAATCATGTTTCGGGTTCCCTGGATGGATGATAACGGAGAAATCCACATTAATCGTGGTTTCCGGATAGAAATGAACAGTGCCATTGGGCCTTACAAAGGCGGTTTGCGCTTCCATCCCTCGGTGAACCTGGGAATTCTGAAATTCTTAGCATTCGAGCAGGTATTCAAGAACAGCCTGACTTCCCTGCCCATGGGCGGCGGCAAAGGCGGTTCCGATTTTAATCCCAAGGGCAGAAGCGACAATGAAGTAATGCGCTTTTGCCAGAGCTTTATGAATGAATTATATCGCCATATTGGTCCCAATACCGATGTGCCTGCTGGCGATATCGGTGTCGGCGCCCGGGAAATTGGCTTCCTGTTCGGACAGTATAAGAAATTGCAGAATGAATTTACCGGGGTGCTCACCGGCAAAGGCTTGAATTGGGGCGGTTCCCTGATTCGTCCGGAAGCCACCGGTTATGGCAGCGTCTATTTTGCCTCGGAAATGTTAGCCACCCGCGGTGAAACCCTGGAAGGCAAAGTTTGCCTGGTCTCCGGCAGCGGCAATGTTGCCCAATACACTGTGGAAAAGTTGCTCCAAATGGGTGCCAAGGTAGTTACCCTCTCCGACTCTTCCGGGTATATTTACGATGAAGAAGGAATTGACCGGGAAAAATTGGATTTTGTGATGGAATTAAAAAATGTACGTCGCGGTCGGATAAAAGAATACGCCGAAAAATACAAAAGCGCGGTTTATACCGAAGCAGATGCCAGCCTGGATTACAATCCGCTCTGGAATCACAAAGCCGATTGCGCTTTCCCCAGTGCCACCCAGAACGAAATTAACGGAAAAGATGCCCAGAACCTGTTGAACAATGGTGTTTACCTGGTATCGGAAGGCGCCAATATGCCCACCACCCTGGAAGGGGTCAATATCTTCCTGGAAAACAAGATTCTCTACGGTCCCGGAAAAGCGGCAAATGCCGGTGGTGTGGCAGTGTCCGGTCTGGAAATGAGCCAGAACAGCATCCGGATGTCCTGGACCCGGGAAGAAGTGGACAATCATCTCCACAAGATTATGAAGAACATTCATAAAACCTGCGTGGATACCGCCGAACGGTTTAACGTGCCCGGTAATTACGTTGCCGGCGCCAACATCGGCGGGTTCCTTAAAGTGGCAGACGCCATGCTGGATCAGGGTCTGGTCTAAACCAACCGGATTCTTCTTTTTCAAAAAGAATTGTTTAACTCATCGCAAAGCGGGACACAAATTGTTCCGCTTTGCGTTTATATAATATATCTTATTTGTGGTTAAGTGGTTGTTTTAAACCTCACCTACCCCTTCTCGCCTCAAAAAAACGGGGCACCCTGCTCTTTCGGAGGGAGGGGGGAGGGATGAGGTCCGTTTAGGCTACCACTGCAATACCCTGAAAAATTAATGTTTACCAAATGAGTTGTTTCGTTTCCGGAAGGGAGTACTCCGGTCGGGAAAGGCTGATCCCAAACACCCTCGGGAATGCCATTGTTCTGGCGGATGTACAATGAATTGTTCCGATCGTTCTTATCCCTTTGCTGATCCACTAAGTAAGCGGGAATAAGGCATAATGATAAGATTACTTATTTCAGGGTAAAATCATCTTCGCCTTATCGAAATTTGCAGTGGGAAACGGGGAAGATAACACATCGGATAATATTTATCCGGAATTTGGTCTTCCAATCAATACGGATGTTTGTTAAAAACTTTTTTCAGGATTCCCATGAAAGCTCAAATTACACCGTTTGACACAACCAACCCCGATGAGGGGTATGAATCCCGCTTCCAGGGATTTCATAATTTAATGCGCTATCGGATCCGGGATATTATCCTGGTATCCAGTTTGTACGACCTTTATGTTTTTGAAGAAGACGGCAGGTTGTACGAATTGATTCGGGAAGAGTACCGGGGGCTGAATTTAAGTTATGCGCCGGAACTGATCCGGGTTTCCAGCGGCAATGAAGCGCTGGAGCTGGCAAGCCGTAAAGACATTCATGAGAGCCGGTTCGATTTGATCGTTACGACCCCCCACCTCGAAGATGGCGACGTGGTAGAATTTGCCAAAAAGGTGCGCGATTCCGATCTGAACATCCCCCTGGTGCTGTTAGCTTATGAAAACCGGGAACTGAGCGATATCCTGTCCGGTCAGGATGCGTCGTTATTCACCCGGGTGTTCATCTGGCAGGGAGATTTCCGGATAATGATCGGCATCATCAAACACCTGGAAGATATTATCAATGTGGAGCATGATACCCGGCAGGTAGGGGTGCAATCCATTATTCTTATTGAAGATAACGTTCGGTATTATTCCTCTTTTCTGCCGATTATTTACACCGAGATTTTCAAACAATCCATGCGCCTGATTTCCGAGGGGGTAAATTTGCCGGATCGCTACCTTCGGTTACGGGCCCGCCCGAAAATTTTATTATGCACCAATTATGAAGATGCCTGGTATTTATATGAAAAATACAAAGATACCGTTTTGGGAATTATCTCCGACATCGACTTTATGCGGGAAGGCGTGCAAGACCCGGAAGCCGGTCTGAAATTTGCCCGCAAAGTAAAAGAAGAAAGACATGATATCCCCATTTTATTACAATCCAACAAGCCGGACAACCGGCAGAAAGCGTATGAAGTTGGCGCTTCCTTTTTGTTAAAGGATTCCCCCACTTTACTGCATGATCTTCGCACATTCATGATAGAGCACTTTAGTTTCGGAGATTTTGTATTCCGCACCCCGGATGGCAAGGAAGTGGGACGAGCGCACGATCTCAACTCCCTGGAGCAAAAACTGCATGTGGTGCCGGAAGAAAGTATCCGCTACCACGCCGAGCGCAATCATTTTTCCAACTGGTTGAAAGCGCGCACCGAGTTCTGGTTAGCTTATAAATTACGCCCCCGGAAAGTTTCCGATTTTGCATCCATCAGCGACCTGCGCAAAACCCTGATTGCATCCCTGCGGGAATACCGAAAACGGCGACAGCGGGGCGTATTAACCGATTTCAAAAAAGAGACTTTTGATCCTCATGACAGCTTTGCCCGAATCGGGGGCGGCTCTCTGGGAGGAAAAGCACGCGGATTAAGCTTTGTTAATTTCCTTATCAACAATTATAATTTGTATGAACGATTTAAAGGGGTCTTCATCCACGTTCCCCCGGCAGTTGTAATTGGCACCGATGTATTCGATTACTTCCTGGATGCAAACGAACTCCGCAGTTTTGCCCTGGAAAGTGAGGATGACCAGGAAATTGACCGCCGGTTCCTGGAAGCCACCCGTTTCCCGGAAGAAGTGGTCCATCAATTGTCACAATTCCTGGAGTTGATTCGGTCTCCATTGGCGGTACGTTCCTCCAGTTTGTTAGAGGATTCCCAGTATCATCCCTTTGCCGGGGTGTATGAAACGTTTATGCTGCCGAACAATCACTTCAATTCCCAGATTCGGTTAAATGAGTTATTGAACACCATTAAACGTGTTTATGCTTCCACGTTTTACAAACGAACCAAAGACTATATTCAGGTGACCTCTTACCGTCTGGAAGAGGAAAAGATGGCGGTGATTGTGCAGAAAATGGTTGGGGCTACTCATCACAATCGGTTTTATCCGGATTTCTCCGGCGTTGCCAAATCCTTTAACTTCTACCCCATCCCACCCCAAAAATCCACCGATGGAATCATTTCCGTGGCATTGGGATTGGGCAAGATGGTGGTGGAAGGCGGCAAGTGTGTCAAGTTTTCTCCGAAACATCCTAACCGCCTGCCTCAATTTTCCTCCATCGACGAGACACTTAAAAACAGTCAACAGGAATTTTATGCCCTGAACCTGGATGTCTTATTGGATGGCGAGTATTCCGCTTATGAAAAATTGATTACCACCCACCCGTTAAGCGTTGCCGAAGAAGACGGCACCCTCTACTACGTTGGCTCCACCTATTCACACGAAAATCATGCTGTGTATGATGGCCTTTCCCGCCAGGGGATTCGCTTAATGACCATGGCACCCGTTTTAAAACACAAACTGTTTCCGCTTCCGGAAATTTTAGAAACCCTGCTGGATATCGGGCACCGCGCCATGGGGATGCCGGTGGAAATTGAATTTGCAGTCAACATGTCGGTGCCGAAAGGGCATCCCCGGGAATTCGGCGTGCTGCAAATGCGCCCCCTGGTGCTCCAGCGGGAAAAAGAACAGTTGGATGTGGAAACAGTGGATGACTCCCTGCTTATTTGCAAAAGCGACCGGGTGTTAGGAAATGGAATTATTGATGATATTTACGACATCGTGGTGGTGGATTACGATCGGTTCGACCGCTCCAGAAGTGTTCAGGTAGCCAAAGAGGTTCATCATTTCAATGCCCGATTATTGAAAGAACGTCGTCCCTACCTGTTAATCGGTGTGGGAAGATGGGGCACCTTAGACCCCTGGCTGGGGATTCCGGTAAAATGGGAACAGATTTGCGGCGCCCGAACCATTGTAGAAGCCGGATTTAAAGATTTTGAAGTAATGCCTTCTCAGGGTTCCCATTTCTTCCAGAATATCACCGCATTTATGATTGGGTATTTCACCGTTCCTTCCAATCAACAGGACTGTTTTGTGAATTGGAAGTGGTTAAAAAAACAGCCGCCGGTAGAAAGTCTGGAATTTACCAGTCACCTGCGGTTTAAGGAGCCAATTATTATTAAAATGAACGGGCATCGTCAGAAAGGGGTAATATTTATGCCCGGAAAAGGCAGGGAAAATAACGGCGGCGAAGACGGAAAATAAAAACAGGCGGGGCTTTGTCACAATGAGGTCATGGCGCTCCTGAAAACAGGATTGTTGTAGAGTTTGAGTCCTGATGCCTCGGTACGAAGACCTCTACCCCGATACATGGACTGGTGCTCTCGCCCCGCCAATCAATGCCGGTTCATCTCCAACCGACGATATATTTCCGATCGTCTGTCCCGAAACAATAAACGCCGGGCGTACGATTCGTTTACCCGGGACAAATCAACCTCACAAAACAGCCCCGCTTCTTCTCCCCTTGCTGCCCGTGCAATTACATTTCCCTGTGGGTCACACACAAAGGATTCACCGGAAAAAGTCAACATGGATTCTTTTCCGATCCGGTTGCACAATGCCGTATAATAACCGTTCTGGAAAGCAGCAACCCGTAACTCAACCTCAAATAAACCTTCTGGCCATTCTCGGCAGCCCCTACCTGGGGCACAAAAACCAGGTCTGCCCGGTGTACCGCCAGCGCCCGCATATACGCCGGATAATGACGGTCATCACAAATTGCCACATCTCATTCCCCAAAACAGGAGTTTGGGAACGAGCATATTCCGAAACCATTTTAGCACAGGGGCAATTTCTCGCAATCACGGTTAAACGGATGTATCCCAGGTGAAAACTGCGCTGGAAAATTTCAAACCGGCAAAAAATTAACCGAACCGTGAGTCTTTATTGTCTACCTTTTGAATCGTTACCAATATTTATTAGCTTAATAAGAAAATTACCAGCGGGCAAGAAATTAGTCGAGGTTTCAGCCGTGCAACAAAAACAGGGGACAAAACGATTGCGGGCATCAGATATGCACTATCCCGTTGCATTTTATGGCATCCACCCGGGATTAATTTACACAAAATGAAAAACTTATTTTAATTAACAGCTTTAGTCCATTATATTTATCAGAATTATTCATAAATGTCTTATCTATTGACGAGAGCAATTTTCGTCAATAGCGGCAAGAGGTTTCATCAAACAGCCAATCAAATTTGTTCAGGTCTGGAGAAGCGTTCGCAAATACCCAAGGCATTTCAGGAGGAAATATGTCACAACCGAAAAAATTTGAGAATTTAACTTTCTCTCTCTACTCTCATGCCCACGAAATGAAGATGTATGAAAGCTACTACCGGAATGGCAATTGGGATACCGGTGCCATTGTTCCGTTTCACAATCTGGAATTATCCCCGGCTGCCAATATTTTAAATTATGGGCAGGGCATTTTTGAGGGAATGAAAGCGTACCGAAGTGCAAAAGGAAAAATTGTGATGTTTCGACCGGAGAAGAATGCCCTGCGATTTGCCCGCAGTTGCCACAAATTAGCCATGCCGGAAGTGCCGGTTGAAAAATTCATGGATGCGGTTCGTCAGGTGGTGTTAACGAATGAAGAATTTATCCCCGAGAGTGACGACGGGCGCTATAGCATGTATCTTCGGCCGGTGTGTATTGGCACGGAACCCCTCCTGGGCGTGCGGGCATCCAGAGAATACCTGTTTTACATTTTTGCCAGCCCGGTCGGTCCTTATTTTGAACGGGTAGGAGTTGTGCGCCTGGTGGTAACAGATGTTCACCGGGCAGCCCCCAATGGCACCGGTGACGCCAAAGCCGCCTGCAATTACGCGGTGACAATGCCGCCCCATGCCGAAGCGAAATCTAAAGGTTATGACGGGGTGCTTTTTTTAGACCCGGTTCATAACCGCTACGTGGAAGAAGCCGGCGCTGCCAATTTCTTCGCCCTCCTCACCGATGGCACCCTGGTCACCCCCCCGTTGGGCACCATCCTCCCCGGTATTACCCGAGATTCCATTCTTCGCATTGCCCGGGAAATGTATGGTATAAAAGTAGAAGAACGAGACCTCAGCATTGATGAAGTTTGTGATGACGCCATCGAATGCTTTTTATGCGGTACCGGCGCCACCATCACTTCCATCAGCACCATTTCCTGGCAGGATAAAGACTGGAATGTCAACAAAAATGAATTTCAATTAGCCCATCGGTTGTACGATACGTTAATCGGGATTCAATTGCAAAAGAAGGAAGACCCGTTTAACTGGGTAATGGAACTGAAATAACACAGCACTTCCTGAAAAAGGTGATTTACCGGAATCTCGAATGCTCCGGTAAAACTGAGCAAACAACGAACAAGGAGCAAAAATCGGAACGGTGCTGCCTGCACATGACAGCGAAAAAACGTTTTTTATTGTTCGCTCAGTATGCTACAATCCGCATGAAACAAGCTGACGGAGGTTTTATGAAACGAATTATCATCCTAATTTTGATTGGCTTAGTTTTTTCCCAGTTGCTATATGGGCAACGATCCAGAAAAAAGAAATCCTATGCCGAAGTCAAATTCGGGCAATTAGACCCCCAGGATGCCGCCATTGGGGATTTTTTTGGTTTTTCAACCGGGCGGATGATCGACAGCCGGCTATCATGGGGATTGGAATTAAACATCTTTAAATCGACCTTCCGCAAACAGACCGTGATCGCAGAATTTGATACCGCAGGAATTCAATTTAAAGAAAAACAGGTAGAATTGGAATTCACCACGACTATCGTACCTGTGTTTGTCGTCTTGGCTTATGACCTTCCATTAGGTGGTCGGAGATCTTCCAACCCATTTCGATTCAGGGCATCGGGAGCCATTGGCTGGGAATTTACCTGGAATACCGAACGGAATTTCCGAGAAGATATTTCCCGGAGGCGGTTTTTTAGCGGGTTGGGCTGGCGCCTCTCCTCCGGATTGGGAATTAAAATCAGTGAAGCCGGAATTTTATTTTTTGATGTGGTCTATAACGATGCCAACGTCACCCGGAGTCATGATCGAAATGAAGCAGGGTTGCCAATTTTCCAGGTAATGGATGTCAGTGGCTTCGGATTTTTCTTTGGTCTCAACATCACTGTTAAGAATTTGTTTTAAAACCGTGGTGGTTCCATTAAACCGCATACACGCATAAACTTACAGAAAATTTGAATGAACACAGTTTGGCGAGCGACCGGGTTTTTCCTGACAACAGCAGTGTTAATCCTCGGGCTATTGTTACAATGGGGATGTGCCTCGCGGGTTCAGCAGCGCCCGTCCGAACAGACATCCCGGGAACCCCGGGTGCGGGTCTGCCTGGATGAGAACTTCCGCAACGGCACCATCCGCTTCGAGGGAAATTTTTTATTGGAATTGGAAGAAGCCCACTATTGGTTCGATGAGAACCTGGGGGCGTTGAATGTCTCCGTAAAAGGCAACTACATCACTATCCGGAATAAACAGCGTTTTTTTGAACTGGAAATGCCCCAGACCCTGATTTTTCAACCGGAATATCCCCGCTATAAATTTTATTGGAATGATATCCCATATTCGGGCTCTCTTTTGATTCGAGTTGACCGGTCACACCGGCTGGTGATTAACCGGCTGCCGGTAGAAACATATTTGCAGGGGGTGGTGCCGTATGAGATTCCCACCCGAACCCCGGAGTATAAAGAAGCGGTCTTTGCCCAGGCGATCGCCGCCCGAACCTTTGTTCTGTTTTCCATGAATCATCCAAACAATGACGACTTTGATGTGCATGCCGATGAACGTGATCAGGTATATCGGGGCGCCCAACAAATGACACCGCTTGCCCAAAAAGCAATTAAAGATACCCGGGGAACAATTCTGGCGCAAAATGGACAACCGGTGTTAACCCAATTTCACTCCACCTGCGGGGGAATTTTAGAAGTGGCGAAAAATTCACCCGCTGACGATAGCACCCGGATCACGATGGCATACGACCTGACCGACAATGAGTTTAACTGCAAAGTTTCGCCAAAATATCGCTGGCTGGAAAAGCGTTCGATGGAAACGGTTCTGACCAATATGCAACATATTTTTTCAATCGACTCGATAACGGTAGAAAAGTGGCGGGAAGATGGCTATCGCATCACCCTGGAAATTGTCTCCCGGAATCCCGGCGGCAGGGTAAATGAAATGCGCATCACCATAAATGATCAGACCTTTTTGGCAAAACGGTATCAAATCCGTCAGGTATTGGCGGATGACACCGGAACGCCGTTGCCCAGCACCCTGTTTTTCATAAATCAATCGCCCTCAGACCCACAAAAATTTTATATCATTGGCGCCGGTGCCGGGCACGGCAGGGGAATGTGCCAGTGGGGTGCCATCGGTATGGCACTACGGGGACATTCTTACAAAGATATTCTGAGCTTTTACTACCCGGAATTTTCGTTAATGAAATTGTATGAGTGAGTTAGTCACCCGGGAACACATTATAGAGACACAATATTGGATTGAGTCCGGAATTATGGGTAACTTGCGTAAAGGAAAAAATTTATTGGTAGCCGCAAGCTGTATGCTCGCGTTGATAACAATACCGCATTCCGGGTATGCCCAGATGTCTCCCCGGCTGAAGCAATTCCTGGAAAGCCGTAATTTTCATGAATTGATCGAAACCTATAAACAGGAGAAGATTACCCTGTTTACCGAAGGGGAGCGAGTGGCACGGGAAACGGCTCGACCGTACACGGCAGGGAAAGGATTCCGCTGCCAGGTGTTTGCCGGTGCCCGGGAGCAGAATGCGTTACAAGCTGCCGAACGGCTGAAAACGTTAAACCTGGATTCGGTGTATGTTATCGAAACGCCCTCTCATCTTTATAAAGTGCAAATTGGCAATTTTCAGACCCGGCAGGAAGCGGAAGTGTTTTTGGACAAACTGCGTAATGCCGGAGAAAAAGACGCCTGGATTGTGCCAGCCGAGATTCATATCCCCAAAAAAGAAGCCGCACCGTCCCCTACTCCGCAGTCTGAACCGGCTGCCGGGCAGGAATTATCGCAACAGCTCTATTTTACCATTCAGGTGTTTGCCACAAATGACTTGCTGCGGGCTTTTCAAGTGAAGAAAAAATTACAATCCGAATTTAACCAACCGGTTGAGGTGGCTGCCCGGGGATCTATCTGGAAAGTATTGATCGGTAAATTTCCCGATCGACCGGCAGCGGAAAAATTTCTGGAAGACTTGCGTAAAAACAAATATGAAGATGCCTGGATCACCCAGGTAGCCGGAACGAGTGACTAAAATCACAAATTGAATGAATTGGTAAGCGGGATAAGAGAACGCCCACACCTCGCCAATCGCCTGCCCCGTTGGGGCACTTCGTCAATCGCCAATCGGAATTCACTGTTCACGCGATGCTAACGTTGCTTACAGG
>CAYYGL010000040.1:0-29835 GCA_964471235.1 uncultured Calditrichaceae bacterium | reverse complement strand
GAATAAGACCTAATGAAATATAAAACATCAAATTTGCAGGTAAAGCTGAATAGTTGCTCGATATCTATTGAACGAATCGTGGCGTTTTACGTTTCCGGTTTATGGTTCACAGCTCTCATCCGTTTGATGACGCTTTTGTAAACCAAACTCGGTGTTGTGACAATTTAAAGACAATGTTCAACATGAGGAAGGAGAAAATGAAAGAATGATTGAGATCGGGTTAAACCGATCCTGCTTAATCAAAAAAATGCCCCGGAAGTTATGAAACATAGGACTCCCGGGGCAGATAGGGGATATTTCGTACTTATTCAGCCGAGCTAAGATTTTGCTCTTTGGGTTCGCCTTTCCCGCCGTCATCCACTGCTTCGGCGTGAATCCACTGCACTGCCAGATCAAAATCCGAGGTGATGGGTTTGCCCTTATATTTAATTTTAGCGGCAGACAATGGAATTCCCAGGTTGTTTACCCGTTCATGGCAGGTGTTACATTTCAGCGGCCCATGGGAGCCGTCCGGATTTAAAGCGGCTGCCTGGTTGTAAGTGGTAACGTCTACCTTCGGAGTCACCGGGTAAAGCCCGTGAATAGATTCATGGCAGGATTGACAAGCTAATCCGGCATGTCCCTTGGCATAGCGCATTAAGGAATACTTCCCGGGTTGGTTAATGGGATAAGCCACTCCGCCCTGGCTTTCTACAAACGGTGCGGCATGGCAGTCGGCACAATGGGGAACACCGGGAGAGAGCCAATAATCCCTGCCCTGGGTTGCCGCTTCGTAAGGTGCCGCCACCCCTTTCTGGTCGGCATGCTGTGCAACATGGTTGGGATTAGCATCCAGCAGTACCACGCTAACATCGCCATCGGCATCTTTATGGATGATGGGGCTTTTGCCATTGGTGGCGATTACGCCAATCGCAGCGGTGGTGCGACCCTGTGCCGCTGATTTCCAGGCATTCAACGTCTCCCCGGTATCCCTTCCTTTGGCATCCGGTTTTACTTTGGGGTCCAGATTGGCAAGCAACTCATCCAGTGTCATCCCAAGCCCTTTGGCAATATCTTCCAAAGAATCATCCCGCAGAGTATTCGCCGGGTCCGGATGATGGGCTTTGCCGGGCTGCAAATTGTCATGTTTATACAATTCCCGGGACACCTGGTTGTGGCAGTTGGTGCACCATAAGCCCTTCACGTTGCCATTGGCATCGCGGGAAACATTTTCTTTCAGCCATTTGCCGATGGCGTTCAGGTGTTCCGGTGTCTCCACGCCGTCGTTGTCTTTGTTGGGGTTGGAATGCACGTCCCTGCCCACGTAACAGCCGCCTTTGGCATCCCGGTTGTCGCCATTGGCATAGGCATTTTTTCCATCCGCGGTAATAGGGTAGCCGTCCAGGCTGCGGTCATACCGGTGCGCGGGATGGCATCCCTGGCAGGCGCCGGTACGTCCCTGGCTGTCCGGCAGGGGGCGGTTCATCTGGTGAGCGTGGTGAATGGCTTCCGTTAATGGCGGAATGACGGTGCCGTTTTTGGGCACATGGGGATTATGAGCGTCCAGGTATTCCACCGGCGTATCATCCGGCAGGGCATAATCGATATGCGCCATATCTTCCACCACCACGGTGCCATCCTTTTTATGAACCACGGTGCCGCTGCCCAACACACCGATCACATTATCCGCATGGCATTTCTGGCAAAGTACTGCGCTGCGCCCCAGGCGTTTGGAAGTGGCTTCCGGGTCGTAATGCGCAGTGAACATGGTGCCATGCTTGGCATCATGGATGGATAAAATACTGATTGCCGTGCCTTTCAACTCCGCATACCAGTCCGATGCCCCGGCGGATTTCCAGTAGGCAATCTCCTGCTTCACCCGTTTCAGGATTTCCGGGAAGTTGCCGTTGGCATTGTCGGAAGTGTGGCAATTCTGGCAATTGGGCACATCAATGGGATTGTCCCCGGTGAAACTAACTTCTTTTCCCTTCGTGTTCAGAATCGGTTTATCTGTTTCCGCATCCACCAGGGTGACTTTGGCAATTTGATACGGTTGAATATTTTTCTCCGTCACCACCTTGATATCTTTTCCGCCCAACTCGGAATCCAGAAAGGGTGTAAGCGGCAGCCCCAGGGCTTCCCAAATATGAGGGTTGGTTAACACAATCGGGGTATTGTCCAACACCGGGGATTTGGTAAAGACCACGGTACCCTTTTCCGTAGAGTTGCGAAGATAGCCGCTCAGTTTTTGCCCGGTGGGTCCGGCATCTTGCGGGATTTGCAACTTGGGACCGCCGACAAACAATTTTTTGGCATCTTCGGAAGTGCCCTCGGGATTGCTCCCTTCCAAATCTTTGTAAATATAGAGGTGTGTGAAGTAAGCATTGGCAACACTCTCGCCGCTCTCGGATGGATTCCCGTTCTTGTTCATATCAAACGTGGCATTCCAATATACCATCTTGCTGCCCTCGGAAAACGAGTTGTCCACCAGTTCATATTTCAGGCGATAGCGCTTCCCGGTATCCTCGTCAATCAGGATGGTGGGATCCTTGGGATCATAAGCATTTAGCAGACGGGGTTTCTTCTTTCCTTTCCCCACCTTTACCACCTGGGCTTGAATGCTGTTGTAGGGAGGAAGCACACAGCAATACTCAAAATCAAATCCTGTGCAGTGCATCCCCAATTCGTAGTTAATGGTGATGATAAAATCATCTTCCCCCTTCTTGCTGCAACTCAACAACAGTCCGCCTATTACGGCGGTTATTGCAATGAATAGTAAAACCCGATACATACCGACCTCCTCATGTTTTGATGAAATAAGTATGAGTTATGGAGCGAGTTAAACTCCTTTTCCCATTTTTCAAGATATAATTTCCGGGGAAAACCTTGATTTATGCCTTAATGGCTGAATCGCTACATTCATTCTTATTCCGTTTGCGGCCTGGCGGGAAAAAAATATTTTTTGATCATCGTGAACCACAGGAGAAGTCCGCCGATAAACAGCACCAGAAAAATGGAAAGCACATCCCACTGGGTTTTGACTGTAAAGGATTGCTGCTGCAGGTAAGGCGCCAGGGCAGCATCCCGTAAAGCGTCTCTCATGATTGACATGAACACCACCACGACCCCGGTTAATCCGATACTGACAAGCATGCCTTTCCGGGGGTCATCGGTTCGCAGGGAGGATGCCATGAGAAAGAGTGCCGCCAGGGCAGCAACAATGGCGATGCCAAAGGAAACGGTTGCCAGCAGGTTGTCTCCCATAAAAATCAGCATCTGCTCCCGCGGCAGAGAGATTAAAAACCAGATCCCCACCAGGAACTGAACCAGGGTGGCATACAAAAACCATTTACCGCCAAAGGAAATTAGTACCCGGGCGTATTCGGGTTCTTTCTTCCATCGAAATAATCCCATGGATACCACGAACAGCCCTCCCACTGCCAGAGAGGCTACAAAGAAATGCAGAAAGCGGGGAATCAGGGTGGTATCCTGCCAATTCAGATTCCAGCCGGCCGGGTCTGCCAGATATCTGGCTTTCCAGACCCCGGGGGTTGTCATCAAGGTAAAATTGTTGCTATAAATAAACCCGATGGTGAAAATTAGCAGGACGGATACCAGCATTATCCAACCGCGGGCAGCAGTGCGTTGGTCGTCTTTGAAAGCCACAAGATAAAATCCGTAATAGTTTACAACGAGGAAAATAATCACCATAAACCAAATCCAGCCCAGCAGGATGGATGAGGTATAAAAAAATTGCCCGTACAATACCTGCACGAACAGCAAGGGCGCCACGCCCAGGGTAATGGTAGCTGCCATAAAAGCGGGAATTTTTTTGCCGATATCCCCGGCAACCTTAAAAAACAATTCGTTTGTTTTCCCTTTTAACCGGGCAACAACAGAAAGCACCCCTCCGCCCAGCACAAAATTCATGGCAATGATATGCAGGATGAAGGTCGTCATCAGAAGCACTTTAAATAACCATACCGGTGCTGGCAATGGTATCGGATCGATTGAAGGGATGATGGCATCCGGATTCATAGTTTGTCTCCCGTAAAATAATGATGGTTACCAGTTTGCGAAATACATTGCCGGATCAACCGCTTACCGGGCTTCCTGGGTGGAAAATGAGTTGATTTCCCCGACAATCCATTGGGACAAAACCTGACGTTCGCTTTCCGATAAGGTTAAGGGCGGCATGCGGGAATAAAGATCGTTCAACCGGGTCAGGGCAATCTGAATTTGTTCGGCGGTCAGGTGCTTTAGTTTTACAAAAATTGCATCCCCGGGACGATGTTGATGGCAGACACCGCAGTAGGTATTAAATACCTTTTCCCCGGAAAGAGATGCCGCCGGCGAGGTTCCATGGGGAATGGGATGGAGACTGGCAAGATAAGCGGTGAGTGCTTTTCGTTCCGCATCGGTGCCGGTAAAAGGCGGCATCACACTGTTGTGCATGAGGTCCAGACTGCCCAGCATTTCGTAAATGATTGCCGCCGTCCAATGACGTTTTTTCAAATACCCCTGAACTCCCCGGTACCGATTGACCGTATGGCACATCCGGCATTCCACCCGGAATATTTCTTTCCCGATTTCCACTTGATTCTCCGGCGTGATCGGGGTGTGGGAGTTCTTCACCCAGCGGGCAACCTGCATAACCCCTTGTTCATCAATGTTTTCGATGGTGAAACCGCCATCGCCCGGAAGAGGAGATTCATATAATGAATTGGAATACATATAGTCAAAAATCACGTAAGGTTTCCGAATGGCTTCCCGGATAAACTCAAATGACCACATGGTTCCGAATGCGCAACCAAAAATAATCAAGCTGAAAATGATGGATTGCTTTTTGGGCTTTATTAATGTGAGAAGGGTTAACAAAAAAGTGGTAATGGAAAAAATAAGGATAAGGTGGGCATAGCGGGTAGCGGTGGGCATTCGACCGGCGGCATTATCCCAAACTTCCTCGGGAATGCTGCCAATATACCAGTATGCTAATAGGGGAAGAATAATAAAGGAGGGGATAATCCAATAAGTACTCCATTTTACAAGCCTCCCTTTCAGTTCCGAATCGTTGACCACGCTGGCTGTTAAGAGGGCATAAAACCCTGCCAGGGAGAGTGAAAACACAAAACGGATTGCCAGGGAAGGGAAGTAAGTCGGGTTAAAAAATCCATCCCAGAAATTGCCGGTTTCCACCCATGCCCCGGAAGTCAACATAAACGTGACGATCCCGTTGATGATCACCATACTGGCGATTGCCGAAATTGCATAAATCCAGCCCATCCAGAGGTGGGTGTTGCGATGGAGCTTCTCCCAGCCGTATAAGTACATCAGGGCAGCGGTAATTTCCAGAAAGAAAAAGACCCACTCGCTTGCCCAGCCCCACACATACGTATGAATTAAAGTGCTGGTGGCAGACGGCTGCACCAACCCGATGGTAAACCAGATTCCCACCCCGGTAACGGCACCGAAAACAACGGTCACCAACACAAAAAATTTGCTATGGCTTTTTAACCATTCCAGTAAAGCTGTGTCATTTTCCCGGTAGGCTTTTTTTTCTGTGATCACCAGGAAAACCCCGCCCCCTACTGCAAAGTGAGATACAAATACGTGGATAATGGATATCAGGGCAATGAGCAGTCCCGATCCGAATGCCACGTCCCATATCGGGTAATTCATAAGCCGTCTCCTATGTTATCTCGTCGCAAAAATGTAAGATGATTCACTGCATTCACGCAAAAAATGAAAACATAATCCAACTGGAGCTGACAGCTACAGGTCGTCATGAATTTCCCGATTTACCGGGTTATTTTTCCCCTCGTCGTAAACCGGTAGCGCTGCGATTTGCAAAATAGGATTGCCTGGTGCACAAGGTTACATACTTAAAAAGATACAAAAAAAATTATTATAATCAACACCTGGGGTTATATTTGAAGATCAAAGAATTTTGCAAATATTGTGCCTTTGAGGAGGATATCACCGAAGAATGCGGATAGTTATTCTCGTCAGTTCATCGATTTTCAGGGGTTAGCCCCAAATTGTCGGAAGAGATACCGGAGCGAAATTGGGATGGAATGGTTGATTGATCATCGATGTCAAAATATGGCGAGTTTACCCCACTTGTGGTAAAAATACCATAAAAAGGAGGCGATTTATCCCCGATTTGTGACGGCGGTCAAAAAAGTGAAAGTGTTTGGTTTTATTGATTTATCTGATGCAAGCAGTTCGCCGCCAAATTCCTGGTACAGCATTTGCGCTTATTCCATCACCTTGTGACAAACGAAAAGGCATCCCATGTCAATCGTGGCGAGCAAACAATTGGATTATCGTAATAAAGATATTTTAGTGCCAATTTTGATCCTTCGGAAAACCCTGTGTTCCATGCGTGTGGGCGAAATATTAGAAATTCTTTCCGATGATCCTGCCGCAGAGATGGAGTTGAACGCCTGGAGCAAATTAACCGGTCACACAGTGGTGGATGTGTATCGACGAGAAGATTTTAATCGTTATTTTATCCAGAAAGAACGATAACAGCCTTCCGCCCAACAGAAGTAGTGGTCAACACAACTCTGTTTCATTTTTGTGTTCAGATTATCATAACACAATCTCAACAATTTAAACTTATAGGAGAAAAACATGGCAGATTATCAAGTTGCCCAAACGCTTGATTGTTCCGGTTTACTCTGCCCCATGCCGGTGGTAAAAACCAATAAGGCGATGAAAAGCCTGGAAGTGGGACAGGTGTTGGAAATGATTTCTACCGACCCCGGTTCCATACCGGATATGGAAGCCTGGGCACGGCAAACCGGGCATGAGTTATTGGAAGCTAAGGATGAAGGCTCCAAGTACCGCTTTGTCATCAAAAAAACTCACTGAAGTATAAAGTAAGGAGAGTTATCATGGCTCAATCCAATGGAAATGGTCAGCGTCGGCTGGCGTTGATTTCATCGAGGGGAACACTTGACTGGGCATATCCGCCCTTTATTCTGGCATCGGCTGCCGGTGCAATGGGGTGGGACGTTGCCATCTTTTTTACATTTTACGGCTTGCCGTTGTTAAAGAAGAAACTTCATGCAGCCGTTTCACCGGTGGGAAACCCGGCAATGCCCATGAAAATGCCCTTTGGTCCGGAAGGTTTCCAAAAAATTAGCTGGAATATGCCCAATCTGCTGATGAGCAACATCCCCGGTTTTGAAACCATGGCGACCAGTCTGATGAAAAAGACCTTCAAGAAGAAAGGTGTGGCAAGCATAGAAGAATTACGGGAAATGTGTGTGGAAATGGATGTGCGGATGATTGGCTGCCAGATGACCATGGACGTGTTTGGGTTTAAGAAAGAAGATTTCATTGATGAATGCGAAATCGGCGGCGCAGCGACGTTTCTGGAATTTGCAGCCGATGCGGATGTCTCTTTGTTTATTTGAGGTTCTGGGGTTAAAGGTTCAGGGTTCAAAGGTTTGAGGTTAGATAGGTGAGTTGCAGGAGTGATTTATGCCCCTTCGATTAGTGGATGCCGGTATCGTCTCCGCATTGCGGTCGCAGGCTGTCTATCACGGGGTTGCCCGGGCATTAACGTCGGAGACGCCCAATACCATTATCCTGGTCGCTCCCGCCGAACCGTATGTCTGTATCGGCTATCATCAGGAATTGCAGAAAGAAGTGGATGTTGCGTTTTGTCAGCAACATGGCATACCGATTGTTCGGCGGGAAGTGGGGGGGGGCGCGGTTTACTTGGACCGGAAGCAGTTGTTTACCCAGTGGGTGTTTCAGCCGCAGGCTTTTCCCATGCGCATTGAAGAGCGATTTAAACTGCATGCGTACCCAATAGTGGAAACTTATAAATCATACGGAATCGAGGCATATTTTCGTCCCATTAATGACATCCAGGTACACGGAAAGAAAATTGGCGGCATGGGAGCAGCTAAGATAGGTCAGGCAGAAGTGTTAGTGGGCAGCTTAATGTTTGATTTCGATTTCGAGTTGATGGCAAAGGTGTTGAATGTGCCCGATGAGAAATTTCGGGATAAAGTTTACCAGAGTTTGCAGAAGTATATGACCACCATGCGAAAAGAGTTAGGGTCCCTGCCGGAGTGGGAGGAAGTTACAGAACGGTATCTTCGCTATTGTGAAAAGATTTTTAATACTGCGGTGGAGGTGGGAGACTTCACTGAACGGGAATGGCAGGAGATAGAGAAGGTGGAGCAGAAATTTGCCAGTGAAGAGTGGTTGTATCATAAGGGAGGTCATGCTCGACCGGCGGTAAAAATTCATTCCGGTGTCTGGGTGGGGGAGACCAGTGTCAAAACGCCGGGCGGACTGATCCGGGTGACGATTCGCCTGAAGGATAACCACATAGATGACCTGACCCTTTCCGGAGACATCACTTTTTACCCTCAAACGAAATTCGAGAAATTGGAAGAAGCCCTGTTGGGGGCAGAAGCATCCCAAGCGGGGCTTCAAAAAGTAGTGGAAAAATTTTACCGGGAAGAAGGTGTACAAACTCCCGGGGTGGAACCGGCTGACTGGGTTCGTGCGATTGCGAGTTTAGCCGACTCAATAGCCAAAAATTAATATCGGATGCTGTGGAGTGGGAAAACAAAACGTTGTCGTTGAAAGATATCTCCCGTCTCTACCTGGAAAAAGCCGGGGAATGGCTTTTAATGGAGATATTGGAAACGGATTCACGGGGCAACCCGATTCAATTGAAGTTGCTGAAGCATAGTGAAGATAAAAATGATTTACATGATTTTTTGATGGAGCACGATGAGTGGGATTGGGAACGGCAGTTTTTGATTGTGCGGGCAGATCCCAATAAACCCTGCACCATTGGATAACGGTCAGAATACGAATTATTCGATTCAACTAAACTCGTTCGCTTTTCAGGGAGGTTCCGGCATAAATCCGGAATGATGAATTCTAAAGCATGTTATCCCGGTTCCGCCGGGAGGAGAATACCGGAAGCTTTTGGGTTTTTACCACTTATAATTTTCCGTAATGACAATAGTAATTGAACCATAAATTTACCTGATCATCAAAACACGGAGGCGTATTGTGGAAGATTTGGAAGGCAAAAAAATTCTGGTTATTCAAACCCACGGGGTGGAAACTCCCACCCGAACCTATTCCCCGATTTTTTACGCCATGGCTGCCGCTGCCATGGAAATGGACGTGATGGTGTGGTTTACCATGAACGGCACCAATCAACTCAAAAAGGGGGCAGCCGAAAAGGTGCAATTAGACCCTACCAGCGACGTCACCCTGAAAACATTATTAACCCAGGCAATGGATGCGGATGTGAAACTACGGGTTTGCCAGCAAAGCATGGAATTGTGGGATATGACCAAAGACGATCTAATTGATGGAGTCGAAATCCTGGGCGCCACCAGCATTATTGACCTGGCGTTGAGTGCTGACCATGTGATGTATTTTTGATCCGAAACTCTGTCTTAACTGTTTTCTGCGAAGAAAACAAACTATTAAAACATCGAGGGGGTGAGCACCTGTGATAGTAACCAATACAAAATTTTGTTCTCACAAGTGTCCTCTTCCTCAACCGTAAACCAGCAAACAGAAGGAAATCGGCAATGGCTGACCGAGAAGAAATTCGAGGATGTGTCATTTTAAAAGATTTGTATTATTCAGTGGATGACCACACCTGGGTAATGGTCAATGACGACGGTACTGTGACCGTTGGGATGACGGATGTGGCGCAGAATATGGCAGGACCGGTTCTGCATGCCCGAATTAAAAAAGTGGGTTCCAAACGGGCAAAAGGCAAACCGTTGGGAACGGTGGAAAGCAGTAAGTGGGTGGGACCGGTGAAAACCCCGGTGTCCGGGGAGATTGTGGAAATTAATGAAGCGGTGGTGAGTGATCCTCAGTTATTGAACCGCAGCCCTTACAAAAAAGGATGGATCGCCAAATTAAAACCGGATAATCTCGATGAGGAACTAAATGACTTGTTGTCCGGCGATGCGGCGGTGAATGCCTACCGGGAGAAGATTGAGCGGGAAGACATTAAAGCCTGCGAGCATGTGGAAGGATTTGAAGATTAATTCGAATGGTTTACCCCAAATCGGGATGACGTAATAAGGAGACATTCCATGGCAGAAAATATGACTTCAGATTATTACAGCGCCTTTCCACTGGATTTATCTCAGGACAAATACGCCGATGTGCCGTATGAGGAAAAGGAACGGATGTTCAATGAAGTAAAGGCGGATATGCGTTTTGGCGATGTGCTGTATGGATGCTACGAATGCGGGATTTGCGTGGCAGCCTGCCCCTCGGCGCGCTTCTACGATTTCAGCCCCCGGGTAATTGCCCAGGCGTGCGCCCGCGAAGATGTGGATTTGATCTACACCTTAATGAACGACAGCATCTGGGATTGTTCACAGTGCTTCTCCTGCGACCGCTGCCCGCGGGGAAATTCTCCCGGCGGATTGATTACCCTACTCCGGGAGGTGGCGGTAAAAAACGGGCTGCAAACCGCCCGCGATGCCTTGGAGGGTTACGGCAGAATTATCTACAAAATCATGTCAACCGGTACCCAGGTTTCGCCGGATATGCTCCAACCGGATGCCTTTCCCGACTGGGGAACCCATGTGCATGAAATTGCCGAAAACCTGGATGAATGGCGACGCGCCCTGCCCCCGGAAACCCTTCATACCACTGAAATCGGCTGGGATGTGGATGAAAAGACCATCATCGAGCTCTACCTGATCTGGCACATGACCGGCGTGATGGATATGATTAAAGAAGTGGATGAAGGCTTGTTTATGATTTTGCAGGATGTGATGGAAGAACGTCTGGAAGATGCCGGGTATGATATTACGTTTGACTAAACCGTCCGATGGTTCGGGCATCCTGTTGTTCCATACGGAGCAATCCGAAGGAAATAAACATTATTTATATCTACTATATGAATAATTCGGAATATAGTAAACAGGAGAACATCGATGGCAACCATTTCACCACAAGCAATGTTAGACCTTATCAAAATTCGCCGAACCGTGCGAAAATTCGACCCCGGGAAGCCGGTGAGTGCCGAGAGTTTGCACCGGGTTCTGGAAGCCGGCACCTGGGCGCCGTATGCTCCTTATTTTCCCCAGGGGTGGCAATTTATTGCCTTGAAAGGTTCCCAACGGGATGAAGCAGTTCAGATTATCACCAAAAGCAAAACGATTTTGAAATACCTGCGCATGGAGTATGAATCCGCATCCTGGGCAGCGGAGCATGAGAGTGAAGAGGAACAGAAATGGAAAGCGAAAGCCCATGAATTTGCTGCTACCCTGGGAAATGCACCGGTGGTGATTGTGGGGCTGGTGCCTTTTTCCGATCACATGTCTATCCTGGGGCATAATTTAGGGTCTGCCTGGTCTGCGGTGCAAAACATGATGCTTCAGGCACAGGCAGAAGGATTAAACAGTGGTGTAGTGACCTTTCATTCCCCAACCGTGGAGCACCAGCTAATTAACTTCCTGAATCGCCATCCCGATGAGTGGAAGGTTGCATTTGTTTTGAATGTGGGATATGGTCTGGAAATACCGGAACCGGCTCCCCGAAAAGAAGGATTGTTCGAGATTCGTGAATAAAGCATTGGATGTATGGGGAATGCAGGGATCGGCATGACCGGGTAACAGAAGGATGGGCTTCTCCCGAAATAGGAAGGACACACTTGTAACGTTGTGGGAATATCCTGTTACTGCCGGGAGTTCGGGTTATCCATCCTCTGCATTTTTCATATCAATCACAATATAAAAAGAGAGGTTCATCATGAGCTATATACCCGTCGAGGAAGTGATTAAAGCAGGCAAAACGCCCGGGTTTAAAACCACCCCGGAAGAAGCCCCCAGCGAAGACTTTCATGATATTCTCTTCCAGTTGGAAAAAGAGGGAGAGTTGGAAGTACAACGGGTGCCCGAGCCTTACGTGGAAGTGGATACCAAGTATGGTCGAAAGAAGAAGATTCCTTATGAACATACCTGGCACCACAAGAGTTGCGGTCAGTGCGGGCACATTCCCGGGTATTCCACCTCTATTTTCTGGTTAAATCGTCAGTTGGGGTTCGATTATATCGACCCACGCGATCAAACCTCCTGCACCGCCTGGAATTATTATGCATCTGCTACCTCAAATGTGGCAGCCCAGGCAGCAGTGGCGATTCGTAATTTTGCCTCGGCTTATGAGACCGGGTATTTCCCCATCATCCATTGCGGCACCAGCTTCGGGCACTATAAAGAGGTGCGCCATGAGCTGCTGCATCATCACGAATTGCGCCGCCAGGTGCGGGAAATTATGGAAAAATTGGGAAAGAAACTGGTGCTCCCCGAGGAAATTGTGCATTACAGTGAGTGGGTCTATGCCATGCGGGATAAGTTTGCCGAACGCCAGGTGATCGACATGAGCAAGATCACCGCCACGGTTCATCCCGCCTGCCATTACCACAAGCTGGTTGAGGAAGACGCCATTTATGATCCTGAAATTTACGGCGCCCAGCGCAGTGCCATTGTGACCGGCTCCCTGAAAGCACTGGGGATCAATGTGGCGGATTATTCCACCTGGTTTGACTGCTGCGGCTTCGGTTTCCGGCACATTCTGGTCTCCCGGGATTTTTCCCGCTCCTTCGCCGTCCAACGGAAAATCGAAGTGATGAAGGAGGAAGCCAATCCGGATATCGTGGTGACCCATGATACCGGGTGTGTTACCACGCTGGATCAGAGCCAGTTTGCAGCGCGGGCTCACGGGCGCAATGTGGGAGTGCCGGTAATGTCCGATTCTCAGGTGGCTGCCCTGGCGATGGGCGCCCATCCTTATAAAGTGCTGCAACTGCACTGGCACAATACGGATAATAAGCCCTTTTTTGAAAAACTGGGAATCGATTGGAAACAGAAATGGCAGGAATTTGAAAAAGCAGTAGAAAAGATAAAATCCGGTGAAAAAGAATACTTAACCTGGGAGGATGCAGATGCCTAATCAAGATATTCTGGTGATTGGCGGTGGTCCCGCCGGTTTGGAAGCAGCGCGGGGCATTGCCGGTTTGGGTTACAAAGCGATTTTAGTGGAAAAGCGAGACAGGCTGGGCGGTACCCCGGATGAAGCGCAATATGCTGCCTTAACGCCGGACCTGCGCAGTGCCGAAGATGCCCTGAATGAAATGATCAGCCGGGTGGATAATAACCCCAACGTGGATATCCACCTCGGTTCTACCGTTGTGGCAGCAGAAGGTACTGCCGGCGACTTTACCGTCACCATTAAAAATGCCAAAAGCTCGGAAAAGATCAATGTGGGTGCAGTGATCATCTGCACCGGCTTTCAACATTTTGATCCCGGTCGTGAAACCCAGAAATACGGGTATTACGAATTCGAGGACGTGATTACCCTGGTGGATTGCGAAAAGATGTTAAAAGCCCACCGGGTGGTCAAACCGTCGACCGGCGAAGTGCCGGAGCGAGTGTGTTTTATCCAGTGCGTCGGCTCTCGTGACCGCCGAATCGGGAATGAGTATTGCTCCAAGGTGTGCTGCGGGATTGCCTCCAAAGAAGCCATCGAAATCCGCCAGCAACTCCCCGATACCAAGGTGTACATCTTCTATATTGATATGCGGATGTACGGCTACTGGGAAAATGAGATTTACTGGCCTGCCCAGGAAAAATATAAGGTCAATTACATAAAAGGGATTGCCACGGAGATTCTGAAAAAGGGTGACAAGCTGCTGGTTCGCGGCGAAGATACCACCATGCGCCGCCCGTTTGAGATTCCCATGGATATTGTGATCCTATCCGTGGGGATGGAACCCAGCGCCGGTACCCGGGAAATGGCAAAAATCTTCGGGCTTAAGCAAAACAAATACAACTTCATCGAAACCCTGGGCGGCCCCCTGGATACGGTCACCACTTCCGTACCGGGCGTTTATGCTGCCGGTGCCTGCACCGGACCCGCCGACCTGGAAGACTCCGTCTCCGCTGCCGGACTGGCTTCCATGAAAGCCATTACCCTGTTGCGGGAGAATGGGAAGTAGGGGGAAAGGGAAAAGGGAAAAGGGAAAAGGGGTTTATCAGGGTTTGTTGCTCCTTATCATCTGCTATGAACAGAAACCAGGGAAACCATGGCTCAGTTTGTTGACATTGATACCGCAAAAGAATTTATGAAAGAGGCGCTCGGAAAAGTGTCTGCTGATGAACTCTTTCAAATTTGCGAGGACCTGGAAGAGAAAAGCCGCTTTTTTCAGGAGAATCTGGGCCGTGAACCCATTACCGTTCTGGATGAGGAAAATCTGCGTGCGGTTTTTAACCGAATCTTTTCGATTCGCCGGAAAACAGACCGTTTTCTGGATACCTATGGCACAGACCAACTGAAGGTGTGGATTACGGAATTGTTGTATGGCGAGTCCCCCATATCGGAACGCTTTAGCGGTTTTATCCGCCACCTAAAAGACATGGAGAGCAACATCCGTTATGATGTTGCCAGCGAATTGCTCCATTACACCCTGCCGGACCACTACTGGCTCTGGACGCGCTGGATATGGGACCCCAAAACCGAAACCGGTTCCCTACCCCTGGTGATTACCGAAGACTATCCCCTGAAGGTAGCCGGGGAAGGAGAAGGGGAAACTTATCTACGCATCGGGAAGGCGCTTTCCTTTGTTCGCCATGTGGGCGAAGCCGCCGGATTTGATGTGATTGGCAATAACCGGTTTGGAGTGGATGCTTATTTGTGCAGCGTGTACGTGGTGTATGTATATACGGTGCTTCGGATGCGGATGACCCAGGAATTCAACAAAGTGATGCCCGGTCTGGCGGAATTTTCCCGCCGCTTGCTGGGGATCTATAAGCAGGATGCTAAATCCGATCCATCTCAATCGGATAAAACGGATGTGGGTAATGGGATAAAAAATTAACGACTTCGTAAATCGAATATCGTAAATCGTCGATTGGCAACCAACCGTTGAGATTTACGAACGGTGATCTGCGAGTTCCGATTTATGAATTGAGAGGTCAAGACATCAATTTCTGAATTCTTAAAGAGCCATCGCTCTAACATGGAGGATTAAGTTTATGCCTGTGGACAAAAGCCAAATTCGTGAAGTAGAAAAAGTGGTCGTCGAAGGAATCGAACTCACGGGCGACTGGAACCGGATGTTTTCGCAACGACCGATCTTCGACTACGAAACCGAGGTAATGGACAAAATCACTGCCCTGCCCGGCGGGGAATCCCTTGGGTGGTGTTACCAGTGTGCCCAGTGCGTGGGAGTCTGCCCGGTGGATATGGTGGGGGATTATGGTCCCCGCAAAATCTATCGCAATGTTCAGGCGGGGGTAGATTTGTTCACTGATCCCGATCTCTGGCAGTGTACTACCTGTATGAATTGCCTGCGGGTCTGCCCCAAGAATGTGGATATGATTGAAATTATGCCGGCCGTGCGGGAAGAAGCGGTGTTAGAGGGAAATGTGCCTGAAGAACTGCAAGAGGTGTTTGAGAACACCTTCGAATACGGAAATCCCCTTGGCGAATCACCCCGGAAACGGGCAGACTGGATAAAAGATGCCGGTGTGGACGTTCCCATCATGAAGGAGAAGAAGCAAGCCGATGTGTTGTGGTTTGTGGAGTGTTATCCCTCTTATCATCCCCGGGGAAAGGATGCCAGCCGGGCGCTGGCAAAGGTGCTGAATGCCCTGAATGTGGACTTCGGTATCCTGGGAGTCGAGGAAAAATGCTCCTGCGATTCGCAGCGGCTGGCAGGGGAGAAAGGGCTGTTCGAGGAGTTTGCCGAAGAGAATATCCGCACCTTTAAAAAATACAAATTTAAACAAATCATGGTTACTGACCCGCATGCTTTAAATGCCCTGCGCAAGCAGTATCCCGATTACGGCGGCAAATATGATGTGGTGCATTATACCACTTTTTTAGCGCCGTTAATGGCTCAGTTAACATTCAAAAACAAACTCGGTTATAAAGTTACGTTTCACGATCCTTGCTACCTGGGTCGGCACAACGGGGAATTTGACGCCCCGCGGAATATGATCAACGCCTTGCCGGGGGTGGAGTTAATCGAAATGGGACGTTGTCGTCAAAACAGTTATTGCTGCGGCGGTGGCGGCGGCGGGATGTGGTTAGACGGCTTCATGGCTGATCACGTGACCGAACGGCTCTCGGAACGCCGGGTGCGGGAAGCCGTCGAAACCGGTGCCGATGTTCTGGCGGTCTGCTGCCCTTATGAAGTCTCCCGCTTTGAGGATGCCGTCAAATCCACCGGTAACGAAGGTAAATTGATTGTAAAAGATATTATCGAATTGGTCGTGGAAGCGATGGGAGTGTGAAGGGGTAAGATCAAAGATCAAAGATTAAAGATTAAAGATTAAAGATGGAAGGGGATAGGGAATGGGGGTAGAGGGATGGTGGTAATGGCTTGGATGAGTAATGGGTAGATTGGCAGATCACTCCTTACTTGTTACTCATTATTCCTCCTGATATCCCAATTTCAATTATTCGAGACCCCATCACCCCACTAACTCTGGGAGAAGCATACATGATAACGATAAAAAATTACCAGCTTGATCCGGAATTGTTTTACGATCCCCAATCGCATCTCTGGATAAAAGTAGAGGGGAGCCGGGCGCGAATCGGTATAGACCCGTTGGAGCAGGAGACCAAGGGGGCTTTTGTGGTGGTACAATTTGAATCTCCTGGCAAACAGGTGAGCCGCGGGGAAACATTTGGCAGCCTGGAAGCGGAGAAGCATGTCGGCGCTTTAACCTGCCCGGTTTCCGGCAAAATTGTCGCCATTAATGAAGCCGTGGTGAAAAATCCTCGCCTGGCAAATACTGATCCGTTCGGGGAAGGATGGTTTCTGGAAATTGAGATGAGCGATTTTGAGAAGGAGCGGGAGCAGTTGATAACCGGGGAGTTGGCAATCCGGCAGTGGTATGAGGCGGAGATTAAAAAATATGAGGATTGGGGATGGCTGGCGGAATCCTAAACGCCCTGAATTTGCCGGATCAGGCATTTGCTGTTCGGCAGGCGAATTTTTCGGATGAAATCACCTTTTTTGCCCCGGGATTAAAGCATTTTGCCACCGAGGAATTTCAACAGAAAACCCCCCGGGCATACCGCCCTATCAGTTTAACCGGCAACGCCTGCGCGCTGAACTGCGAGCACTGCAACAGCAAAATTCTGGAGCCGATGATTGCCCTGGATCAGTCGGAAGGGCTCTTCCGCCTTGCCCAACGCCTGGCAGCAACCGGCACTTCCGGCATTCTCATCAGCGGCGGTTCCCAGCCCAATGGCGCCGTTCCCTTAAAGAAGTATCTGGGAGATATTGCCCGTATCAAATCCGAATTGGGATTGCGGGTGATGGTGCATTGCGGGGTGGTGAATGAAGAGACTGCCGCCGGATTAAAAAAAGCCGGCATCGACGGGGTGATGCTGGATATTATTGGCGCCAATGAAACCATTCGGGATGTATACCATCTGGACCTCACCGTGGAGGATTTTGACCGTTCCATGGAATACCTGGTGAAATACGACCATAGCATTCGCCCCCATATTATTTTAGGGCTTCATTTCGGAAAATTCCTGGGAGAGTACAATGCTCTTTCCCTCATCGAAAAATATCCCATTCACAGCCTCATTTTGGTCATCTTAACCCCAATGGTAGGCACCCCGATGGAGGATACTCCTCCCCCGCCCATTGATGAGATTGAGCACTTCTTTTTTGAATCCCGTCTCCGTCTGCCGGATACCCCGGTGCTGTTAGGCTGTGCCCGCCCATTGGGTGAGCACAAACTCTCGGTCGATAAAGCCGCGGTGGATTTCGGCTTGAACGGAATCGCCTACCCGGCAGAAGGCATCGTCGCTTACTCCCGCGGCAAAGGCTTAACCCCCCGCTTTGTGGAAACTTCCTGCTCCTGTGGGACGTGAGGGGGGAGGAGCAACAAAATTTATTTTGTCAGACAATTGAAACCCAAACACACCGAACACCCATGAGACACTGGCGATACATAACGGAAGATAACGTGAACGCTGATTACGGATTGGCAGCAGATGAGTTTTTGATGCGCGATTACCCGGTTCAAGCCCCACGCCGGCAGACTCCCACATTGCGTTTGTATACTTACCGCTCGCATTGCGCCCTGGTGGGCAGGTTTCAGAATCTGGCTGCGGAGTTAAATTTAGCCAATTGTGCGGCGGAGGATATTCAGATAGGTCGGCGACCCACCGGCGGCGGCGCCATCCTGATGGGGCGCGAGCAGTTGGGTCTCTGTCTCACCACCTCTTCAGCCTTCGATGCGGCTCTGGCAAAACCGAGGGAAGTATATTATCGATTTGCCGAACCGTTAATCGCTGCCCTGAAAACAATGGGGATACAGGCTGCATTTCGGGGAAAAAATGATTTGCAGGTTAACGGGAAGAAAATCGCCGGGCTGGGGGTCTATTATGATACTGCCGGCGCAATTCTGTTCCACACCAGTTTATTGGTTGACCTGGACATCCAATTGATGCTGCGGGTGCTGAACATCCCTGCTGAGAAATATTCCGACAAAGTGCTGGTGCGCTCGGTTCGCCAGCGCATCACCACGGTCTCCCGGGAGTTGCAGCAGCCGATTTCGGTAGGGGAAGTGCGGCAGCGGGTGAAAGAAAGCTTTCAGCGCACGTTCGGCATAACTCTGGAGGAAATTCCGTTTTCCGGTACCGAGACCGCCCGGATAGAAGCCCTGGCAGCGGAAAAATATCGCAATGAGATGTGGTTGTTTCAGCGCTCGCCCCAGGCGGATATGACCGGGATGAGTGTGAAGAAAACCGCGGCGGGGTTGCTAAGAACATATATCGGGCTGAAAGGCGATATCATCAAAAGCGTGCTCATCAGCGGTGATTTTTTGGAGACCGCCCCCCTGTTCAATGAAATCGAAACCCGTTTGAAATGGAGTCCCCTGGACAAATCCCACATTCGGAAAACGGTTGCCGGGGTGTTATCCGGTAGTGAAGTACCGCTGCGCCCGGAAGAAGTTGTGGAAGCAATCTGGCAGGCAGCCCGGCGCGCCCGAATGGAAAATCATTTCACCTACAACGGATCCTGTTATTATCCAAAAGCCCCGGCGATGCAATCGAAATAAGGAGAACGGTTTATGTCTCATATCAACACCAATAAATCCACAGCACAAACCATTCCGGTAGCCACCGGGGTGGGATTTCAAAAAAAGCAGATTAGCCCGGATTATGTTCGACTGAGTGGCGCCAGCGCCATTGCCCTGCGGTTGGTATCGGGCAGGTTTGCCCGGCAGTTTGAATTCGGCGGCATCAACCTCCTGCTAAATTACGAACAGGGGTGTTTCTCCGATTGTTCTTACTGCGGTCTCGCCCGTACCCGCCCGGGAAATTACGAGGAGAAATCCTTTATACGGGTAGACTGGCCCCTCCTGGAAACCGACCGGGTCGTGGCGCAAATGGCAAAATACCAGCAGCAACTCACCCGGTTATGTATCTCCATGGTGACTCATGGGAGTGCTTTTAAGGATACCGCGGACATCACTGAACGAATTACCGCAAACGTTTCCACCCCACTTTCCATTCTGGTGGCGCCGCCTACATTAAATTACGACCGGCTGAAAACCTTTAAGGAACTGGGGGTGGATATGATCGGTGTGGGGCTGGATGCCGTTACCGAGGAAACCTTTTTGCAGCATCGCACCAATGTGCCGCAGGGCGGGTTAAAATGGCGTAACTATTGGGATGTCATTCACTGGTCGCGGGAAATTTTCGGTCCCTGGAAGGTCAATTGCCATACCCTGGTGGGGATTGGGGAGAGTGACAAGGATTTGATCGAGACCTTTTTCTATTTGAAAGAACAGCAGATTTTCTCTTACCTGTTCTGTTTTAACCCGGAGCCGGATTCCCGCCTGGGGGAACATCCCAAGCCGCATATTACCCGGTGGCGGCGGATTCAACTGGTGAAAAGTTTGTTAGAAGACTATGATTTACCTGCGGAGCGCATTGTTTTCGATGATGCCGGTAATTTAATCCGACTGAAGGCGACCATGCCGGAAGTGATGAAGGTGGTGCGCACCGGGCTGCCCTTTATGACCAACGGCTGCCCCGGGGAAAGTGGCGAACCGGGCTGCACCCGCCCCTACGGCAGCTATCGTCCCAGTGAACCTTACCGGGACTATCCCTTTGTGCCGGAAGAAAGGGACCAGGCAGATATCCTGCAGCAGTTAAGACTGGAAGAACTATTGCAAGATTGATGGAGCGTCAAAACTCGTTTTGGAGCGTCAAAACTTGTTTTGACAAGAAGGATGGAGCATCAAAACTCGTTTTGATAAAAATGGAGCGTCAAAACTTGTTTTGACAAAAATGGAGCATCAAAACTTGTTTTGATAAAAATAGAGCGTCAAAACTTGTTTTGACAATTTAATGCAGTGATTAGATGAGTAAATAGGTGAATGAGAGAGTTGCGGTTGACAATTAAATTAGAAAATCCGTCATTCATCACTGGTTACTCATCATTTCGTATTCTCAAACATTTCACGTTTAACGGTTGACGTATCACTTAACCATGGCAAACACGCTAAAGACATATTTGCAAGATCCGTTTTTGCGCCGACTCTACCGGGAAGTTCGACAGGCAGGTTCGTTACGGTCCATTTCAGTGGATATCACCCACGTCTGTAACCTGCGGTGTTCCGGATGCTACTATTTTTCCGAAAACATGGATCGCTTTTCATCTTCCCGGGATGAAAGGGTATTTGACGACTTTATTGAACGGGAAAAAGCCCGGGGCACCAATTTTGTGACCATCGTGGGCGGTGAACCAACATTAGCCATGGATCGGGTTAAAAAAATTTATCAAAATTTTTACATGAATATTGCCACCAACGGACTGCGCAGAATACCGTATGAGGGGTTTGAGAATATGCCCATCGGCATCTCGGTCTGGGGAGATCATGAAACCGATCGCCGCTTGCGGGGAAGCGGGAAAGTTGATGTCTTTGCCCGTGCCCTGCAAAATTACCGCAATGATCCCCGGGCATTCTGGTATTACACGGTCACACCGGGGAATGCCCACGAGATTGAGAACGTGGTCACCCAATGTGTGGAAAATGGCAACTACGTGCTGTTCAATTTTTACGGAGATTTGCAGCATCGGGGCGGGGAATTGGATTATCTCCATGGGTTTGAGAATGTGCATCGGGAAATTGAACGGATGATTGACCGTTTTCCTCAGCATATTTTCATGACTGCCTATATCAGCGAGGTGGTTTCCAGCGGGATGTTGTATGATGAGCACTGGGGCTACGAGGTCTGTACCAGCCTGAGTGAGAATCACCCGGTGAATGCCGAACGGTTGCGCAACGGCAAGCCTTACAATCCCCACTTTCGGGCATACAACGCCGACTTCACCACCACCCGACGCTGCTGCACCGGCATTGACCGGGATTGTGACACCTGTTTTGACACCTGGGAACATTTCTCCTGGATTATGCTGAATCTGCGCAAGCATCTGGCAAGTAAAAGGGAATTTACCAACTGGCTGACGACCATGTATATGTTCTACTTAATCAACCGTATTGTGAATTTTGAGCAGGGAATTCAATTATTGCCGGAAATCCATCGGCGGGTAAGTTTAGAGATGATGGAAGTATAGATATGGGAAAGGAATGGGTATAGGGTATAAGGTATGTATTCTTGGTGACCCCTATACCCTCTCCCCATATCACATCTCCCTTGGAAAGTTGTAAAACCAATCACAAAACCTATAACAGGAGGTAAAAGATGAACATCGTTGTGCCACTCAGGCAGGTGCCTGATTTAGTAGAGGAGTTGGAGTTAGATGATTCCGGGAAGGATTTAAACCGGGAATGGCTCAAGTATAAGATTAATGAATTTGATGATCATGCCCTGGAGGAAGCGTTGCTGCTAAAAGAGGACAGCGGCGCTACGGTGATCGCCATGGCATTGGATGGTGAAGATATTGATAAGGCGTTGTTCACGGCGGCCGCCAAAGGCGCAGATCGGGTGGTGAAGGTCACCGGCGACTTTGGTGCGGCAGTACAGGCACATGTTGCCGCCCGGGCGTTCGCCAATGCGCTGCAATCCATGGAATACGACCTGGTGTTAACCGGCGTTCAGGCGGTGGATGAACGCGATGGTCAGGTGGCGGTACTGTTGGCACATTACCTGGGAGTGCCGCATGTGAGCGTGGTTACCGGGGTATCCCTCAGCGACGGCAAAGCCAATGTTTCCAAGGAATACGCCGGAGGGGTGATGGCAGAATTCGAGGTGGACTTGCCGGCAGTGCTGGGCATCCAGGCAGCCCGCCAGACCCCCCGCTATGCACCGGTCAGCCGGGTGCGCCAGGCAATGCGCAATACCGATTTGGAAGAAGTCAGCGCCGCAGATGTCAGCGTTGCCGTGGGTTCCGAAGTGGAACGCATGTATAAACCGGAAACCGGGCACGGTGCGGAAATGCTGGAAGGCTCGCCAGAAGAAATCGCCGAGAAAATCGTTAACATCCTTAAAGAAAGGGGGATTAAATAATGAGCAACGTTTTAGTCGTGGCAGAACAATTAAACGGAACGTTGGATGACGTTACCTTTGAATTATTAGGGAAAGGAAGGGAATTAGCAGACGCCCTGGGCGGCAGCTTACTGGTGGTGCTGATGGGCAGCGGTGTCAAAGACCTTGCCAGCCAATTGGGTGCAGCGGATAAGGTGTTGTATGTGGATCATCCCAACCTGGCAAATTTTAACCCGGAAACCTACAGCAAAGCCCTGGTGGAAGTGGTAAAAGCCCGGCAGCCTAAAATTACCCTGGTGCCGTATTCCTCCATGGGAATGGATATGGCTTCCGCCGTATCGGCAGAGCTGGAGTTGCCGTTGGTGGCTTATGGAACGGATGTCTCAATGGACGGCGGTACCGTAAAAGCGGTCAGTTCGCTCTACGGTGGAAAAATGAACACCGAATCCCGTTTCCAGGGGGAACAGTGCATCATCTCGATCATCGGCGGGTCTTTCCCGGCAGATGCCGGTAAAAAAGACGGCAGTCCGGCAGTGGAAGATGTCGCTGTATCGGGCTTGGATGATACAAAGGTGCATTTTAAGCAGCTTATCCAGCCGGAAGGCGGGGATGTGGATATCACCCAGCAGGACATCCTGGTCAGCATCGGTCGGGGAATTCAGAGCGAAGACAACATTCCCATGGCGCAGGAATTAGCGGATGCCCTGGGAGGTGCGGTCTCCTCTTCCCGCCCCATTGTGGATAACAAATGGATGCCCAAAACCCGCCAGGTGGGGAAATCCGGGGTGAAGGTGAAACCGAAACTTTACCTGGCGCTGGGAATCAGCGGGGCGCCGGAACATATCGAAGGGATGAAGGATGCCGAGTTGATCATCGCTGTCAATACCGACCCCAACGCACCCATTTTCGATTACGCCCATTACGGCGTTACCGAAGACCTGTTCGATGTGGTGCCCGCCCTGACGGAGAAGTTGAAAGGCTGATAAAATTAGGATAGGGAATGGGGTGCATCGGAAAAAGATTAAAGGTTAAAGATTAAAGATTAAAGATTAAAGATTAAAAAGGGGAAACCGGATAAACGCTGTATAATTGGCAACCCAAACGTTGAACCTGAAACACAGTACCCTGTTCCCTATACCCTTTATACCCTTTTGAAACCAAACCGGAGGAGGAATTCATGCCTGAGTTACCAACCCGTGAAGTTTTTCGTCATTTCTCCTTTTTCATGCAGTTGATCTTTTACGTCGTTAGCTTTAGTACCATTGCCGTGTTTCTGTATGGATTTTATCGTCGGATTCAAAAATACCGCAGGGGGAAACCGGCAATGCGTTTTAACCGCCTGGGGCAGCGCTTTATGAATGCGTTGGGCACCATGGTGAAGCATTCCACCATTGTGAAACGGGACACCTATGCCGGGGTCGCCCACTGGATGATTTTCTGGGGATTCGTGTTTCTCTTCATCGGCACCGTCATTGTCGCCATCGATCATGACTTTCTGGAACTGCTATTCGGCTTCCGCATCTTAAAAGGCACCTTTTATCTCTGGTTTTCGGTCATCCTGGATATTTTCGGAGTCTTATTCCTGGTTGGCTTGTTGATGATGATGGTGCGGCGAACCGCTATTAAACCGCCCCAGTTGGATTACCACCGGGTGGACCGCCAGCCGGGAGAATATAACCGCTCCGGGTATGCCACCGATGACAAAATCTTTTTGTGGCTCCTGTTTCTAATCGGCTTAACCGGCTTCTTTATTGAAGGCTTTCGCATTGCCGCGGATAAGATGCCATCTTTTGAAGTCTGGTCCCCGGTGGGATGGACCATTGCCGCTTTTTTTAGTCCGACCACAGCCAATACCTGGCATCCTTATATCTGGTGGTTCCATGCGGTGATGGTTCTCTTCTTTATCGCCTATATCCCGTATTCCAAAGCCATGCACATCCTGCTGGATTTTGCCAACCTGATGTTCCATGAAGAGGACGCTGTACGGGTGCTCCCCCGGGTTTCCGAGGAGGAAATGAAGAAGGGCATGGGCTATGGCAGTATTCTGGATTTCACCTGGAAGGAGTTGCTGGATTTTGACGCCTGTACCAAATGCGGTCGTTGTCATTATGCCTGCCCGGCGCGCAATTCCGGCGCCCCCCTCTCCCCACGCGATTTGATTTTAGACATGCGTACCTATGCCGATTCAGTGGTGGGCAGCCCGGAATGGTTCGGGCAGAAACTGAACGGCGATTCCAAATTTCCCGCCGGTAAGATGGATAAGGTTAAGGTTGCCGGAGATGTGATCAAACCGGAGACCCTGTGGGCATGCACCACCTGTATGGCATGTGTGGAAGCCTGCCCGGTGGGGATTGAGCATTTGACCTCGATTGTGCAGATGCGCCGCCGCCTGGTGGATGAAGGCACCCTGGAAGATTCCCTGCAGGATGCCCTGATGAACATCGGCGATTACGGCAACTCCTTTGGACAACCGGAACGCACCCGGGGCAAATGGACCAAAGACCTGGAATTTAAGATAAAAGATGTGCGCAAAGAGAAAGCCGAGTACCTCTGGTTTGTGGGCGATTATGCCTCGTTTGACCAGCGCATCCAGGGGCTGTCTCGCAAGGTTGCCGAGGTGTTGAACAGCATCGGGGTGGATTTTGGCATCTTATATGATGGTGAGAAGAACGCCGGCAACGATGTGCGGCGGATTGGCGAAGAAGGGCTTTACGAGATGCTGGTGGAAGAAAACTTGGCGGTGCTGGAACGCGCCAAATTCGATAAAATCTTTACCACCGATCCCCATACGTTTAATACCATCCGCAATGAGTACCCGGAATTTGGCGGCAACTTCATAATTTACCACTATACCGGTTTGCTGATGCGGCTAATGGAGGAAGGTAAGTTGAAGTTCTCCCGGAAGCTGAACTATACCGTTACCTACCATGATCCCTGCTACCTGGGGAGATACAACAGCGAGTTTGACGCCCCGCGAAAAATCCTCGGGGCTCTGGGGGTGACTTTGATAGAGATGCCGCGTTGCAAAAGCAATTCCTTCTGTTGCGGCGCCGGGGGCGGGCGCATCTGGATGGATGATTCCGGGCTGGAAGAGCGCCCCAGCGAAAACCGAATTAAGGAAGCACTTTCGCTGGGCAAAGTGGATTATTTTGTGGTTGCCTGTCCCAAAGATTATACCATGTACTCCGATGCAGTAAAAACTTCCGGAAACGAGGGGAAAATCGAGGTAAAGGATATCATTGATCTGGTCGCCGAGGCACTTTAAAAACGGAAAGGTTAGAGAGGAGGTGATGCTATCGTTTACTGACCTAATGGAATTGAAAACAGGGGGATGGGCAATGATGAAAAATCCAATAGTTATTGCCCATTATGTTTCAAATGTATAAATTGCTACTGCCGATAGGTATTGCACGATGATTCGGCAAGGGATTCTATCTCCAACTAATACAAAAGGAGGTTATTATGAGTACCGGAAGAAGCAGTTCTAAAAAAAGTCTTATGGTTTTTCTCAGCACATTTCTTTTGATTGGTTTACTCGGCAGTGAAATGTATGCTACGAACGGTTATTTTGCTCATGGTTATGGAACTCGATATAAAGCCATGGCGGGTGCCGGGGTAGCGCTGTATTTAAGCCCGTTAGGTGTTGCCACCAACCCGGCGGTAATTTCTTTTCTGGGCAGACAAGTTTACATTGGAACGGCACTGTTTAATCCCAATCGGGAATATACCGTCTCCGGTAATCCTTCCGGTTTTCCGGGAACCTTTCCCTTAACACCGGGCACTGTGAAGAGCGACTCCAAATGGTTTGTAGTGCCTTCTGCGGCGGTCAGCATTACCACACCCACCGGTCTTGCCCTGGGATTAGCCATCTATGGCAACGGCGGAATGAATACCGATTATCCCACCAAGACCTTCGATAATCCTCAATTAACCTTTAATCCACCCACCGGTGTAAACCTGGCACAATTATTTGTTGCCGGAACGTTTGCCTACAAATTCGCTCCCAATCAATCAATTGGGTTAACGGGAATTTTTGCATTTCAGCAATTCAAAGCGGAAGGGCTTTTTGCTTTTGGTGGATTTTCAAGCGACCCGACAAAATTGACCAACAATGGAAATGCAAATTCCACCGGTTTTGGCGCCCGGGTGGGTTATCTGGGTGATTTCGGCATCGTTTCCCTTGGGGCTTCTTATCAAACCAAAATTAGCATGAGTGAATTTGATAAATATGCCGGTTTGTTTGCCGAGCAGGGTGATTTCGATATTCCGGCGAACTGGACGGTTGGGGTAGCAGTGAAAGCGACCCCCATCATTACCCTGGCAGCCGATATTCAAAAAATTATGTACAGCGATATTGCTTCCATTGCCCATCCGCTGGATTTGCAGAATAATTCCCCGGTATTACAAAACGGCCAACCCAATCCCAATTTCCAACCGTTAGGCAGCGATGGCGGCTGGGGCTTTGGATGGGAAGATATGACCGTGGTGAAGATCGGGGCGCAATTGAAACCGATTCCCGGATTTGCTGTACGCGCTGGCTTTTCGACCGGCAGCCAGCCAATTCCCGATAGCGAAGTGATGTTCAACATTCTGGCGCCCGGGGTGATTGAAAAACACTTTACCCTTGGCTTTTCCAAAGCACTGGCACCCAAGGTCACTCTCAATGTGGCGGGAATGTATGCACCTTCCAAGTCGGTTGTCGGTCCCAATCCCTTTGAAGCGCCAAACCAGCAGACAATCGAGCTGAAAATGAACCAGTTTGAAGCGGATGCCAGTGTGTCCATCACCCTGTAATCTTGCTATCGTTAATTTCAAAGAGGTATGGAGCAGTAATCCGATTGCTGTTCTGTGCCTCTTTTTTATTTCGCTTAACGTTGGAGGAGACCTAACCATGAAAATATTGAAACCTTTCTTAACGGGTTTATTTGTTGTCATTATCATGGCATTTCAAGCGATAGGGCTTGCAGATGAAAAGAAAGAATACCGGGTGTATCAATATGTTATTGAGTCCGCTCAGGGTAGTTTTGAAGAGATTTCTAAAGCAATTGAAAACAGCGCCATCAACAACGGTTGGCAGGTGCTGGCAAAAGTGGATGCCGGTGTTCCGGAGAATTGTCCGTACAACGCCCGGGTATTTGTGTTATATGATTCCGCTTATGGAAAACTAATCATGGAAGCCAATTCCTTTACCGGTCCGTTTGCCGTGGTGGACCGGGTGAATTTGTTTGAAGATGAAAACGGCATCCACGTATCGGTAGTGAATCCCCATTCCATTAACCGTACCATTTTAATGGACGATCAAAAATATGAAGCAATGAGTGAAGCCCATTTGCAAGCGCTGCGCAGTATGATTACCAGTGTCGTGCAGGGAACGATTAGTGAAAAGGAATATGGTCAAAAACGAAAGAAAGGCTATATTGGTAAGACCATGGGCGTCATGGCTGGCGGTTCCTTTGACGGTAAAATTGATGATGAAGCCACTGTAACCGACAAAGATTTTCAGGAAGTCGTAGCAAAGGTTCGGGAAGGATTGAGCCAGGCCGGGGAGAAATGGGGAATGCACCTGGTATATGAATTACCCCTGCCGGGCTATGATGTGGTTCTGTTTGGCACCACCGGCACACCGATGGACAGCAAGTCTTTTAAGATTGTTAAAGCCGGCAGCAATAAATCCCGCAAGAAATTTAAATGTCCCGGTCTTGCCCATGCCGGCGCCTATCCCCTGGAAGTGGTGGTACGGAAAACGGATGAAGGTGTAAAAGTGCAAATGCTAAATGTGATGTATCGCATGAAGATGTATTTTGAAGATGCCGGGAAGTGGGCATTCATGAAAAACATGGGCATGCCCGGCTCCATCCATGATGAGGTGAAGAAGCAGATCCAGGCAGGACTGGGGATGGAGTAGGAGAAAAAGATTGCCCCCACCGGTCAGGAGTGGGAATTCCTGACCGGTGAAAAATAATATCGGGCAGACGTAATCCGGTGTCTTAGAATTTGTGGAGCCATGCAACATACCATGACCGGAATATGTATCTTTTGAGCGAGGAACTTCCATCCGGCGGTTCCGTTTATGTTGCCCCCCAGGGAGCCACCCCTGCTTCCTCCCGGGAAAGAGAATCCTTGCGGATCCGCAAAGGGAGTGTTGCCTCCTGGTAAGTTCACCCGCTCTCATGCCGTTCAGCACCAAACCGCCTCACTTATTTACTAAGCTATAGATTACCGACTTTCTGCTTCCCCTGTTTACCGAAGCTTGAAACGAAAGGGAATACTCATCCACACCTTTACGTACCGGTCGCGCTGTTTACCGGGCTGAAACTTAAATTGTCGCACTGCAGTGAGCGCCGCCTCATCCAACAACGGATTCGATTTTATCACCTTGACCTTTTCCACTTCCCCTTTCGTGTTTATTAACACCTTTACAACCACCAATCCCTCGGCACCGACTTTCTGTGCCAACTCAGGGTAAACCGGGGTAACTCTTTTAATCACCCGGGGCTTTTGTTCAACCGCGATAAATTCGTATTCCGGTTCCGGCTCTTCATACGGCGGCGGCACATCCTTCATTAACTGGGAAAAGTCTATCTCAGTAGTTGGGAAGACGAAATCTTCCGGCGGGTCTTCATCTTCTTCCGCTTCCACCGGTATAAACGGTTTCCGGGGCGGCACCGGTTTTTTCGGCTGGGTGGTTTTGGGCGGCTTTACCATTTTAATGGGGGGCAGGGGAGTGAGGTTTGGTTTCTTGCAATGCTCAAATTTCTGAAACGAATAAAACAGGATAGTCATCAACAACAGCGAGATAATTAGAGCGAAGTGAAACCAGCGGCGATACTTTCGCCTGACATCCACCTCGGGATTCTTGTAAAGCATCCGGAAATGCGCCATAACGATTCCTCCTTTTGGTTGCAATGTTAAATGGGTATCATGTTTTCATACTCAGGAGAAATCAAAATTCATACCAGGTGCGGTTGATGCCAGTGAAGTCTATAAGATTAATGAGATTAGGGCGATGGCGTTTACGGGATGAATGGAGGTGGAGATTGCAACTTGCAAGGGGGAACAGGAATCCCGGAGCGGGGATGTTAATTAACCGATTGGTTATTCAGTGCTTATGATAAATTGTGATTTGCAACGTTAAATTCTATAAAATGCTTCCATATAAGCCGGTCATAAAGGTATCCGGGTGGGGATTGGGTGTCCCCCGACCGGCAGGGTTGCCGGCCAGTTGACTCACATAAAAATGTAACTTTTGCAATGGGCTTGGCCAACAGAATTCAGGATCAGATTTTTCGGTAAAGAGATGAATGATTTTTTTGATTTTTTGGGTCATTTCTTTTTGCAGTTGTA
>CAYYGL010000039.1:0-30068 GCA_964471235.1 uncultured Calditrichaceae bacterium | reverse complement strand
CCCTGGGGCAGAAAGTCGCTACCCTGATCAATCGCTTTTTGGAAGCCGGCAGTTACCGGGCGACCTGGAACGGCAGGAATGCGCAGGGAGAACCGGTGAGTTCCGGAGTGTATATCTACCGGATCAGTACTCGCGGTTTTCAGGCTCAGAAAAAAATGTTGTTAATACGCTAATTTGCCAATGTTTTCAAATCTCAACCGGATAGTTCGAATAAATTGAGAAGAGGAGATTGAGCAATGAATACCCTGAAAAAATACACACCTTTCTTGTTTATCAGTTGGCTGCTGATTAATTTGCTTTATGCTGCCGAACGTCCCCCGGGCGGCGGTGGTCCGGGAGAATACTGGGTGCATTTTCAGTATGACATTAGTGTGGCAGACCCGGACGGAAACCCTTTAAGTAACATTGAGGTGCGCATGACTGCCGTATATGGTTTAATGATTGGGGGAGACTGGCAATCGGAGACCGTCTCTGCCACCGGGTTTACCAATAGCACTGGCGATGCTCACCTGGATATCTGGGAGGAGGTTAGCAACTGGTATCCGGACAATTATCAATTCAGCTATATGTGGGCGGAGGTGATTGAACCGGGCTATACGGTTGTAGCAGATACCGGTACTCCCAGTAATTCACCGACTGCCGCGGCAAGTTTTGAGATTATTCATGATGAAGATGGGAATGGTATAAAAGATGAATTTGAAGTGTTACTTGCTCAAAAATTTTGTCCCACAATAGTACTCAATTCTGGAGATCATGGTGTTGCTCCTGAACCTGTAGAAATTATGATGGTTGATATGACCAATCAAAATAATTATTTTTATGTTGATTTATGGAATTTTTTAGGTGAGCATGTTCCAGAAAATTATTTTACCACTAATGATCCTAATTGGACCATTCTAGTTTCACATGAAGATAATATTTATTTTCCCTGTGGACAAAATTTAGTTTGCGAAAATTATTCGAACTTCCCGGGTAGCTATTATGGTGTTCTATCTCCTCCATCCCCTCTGTCAGATGGTTGGTATAGAGTCGTTTTTCACCCGGATTGGGGTGGGCCTGAATGTGATACTCCCAGTGAATGGTATGCTCTCTACGATGCCATAGGAAACAATTTTCCTCATACTATATATCCTCATTTCTTTTTAAATGGGAATGAAGTAGTTATTCAGTTTTGGATGTTTTATCCATTCAATGCCTTTATTAATCGTCATGAAGGAGATTGGGAACATATTAACGTTGTTCTTGATTCACAAAATCCGACAACTGCAAATATTATCAGAATTGAATACTTTTTTCACCATTATGTCCTATCACGGAATCCTCAAAATGAAGTAATTTTTGATGAAGGTACCCATCCAGTTGTTTTTGTAGGGGGTTCAAAAACAATTTGGTTCCCATATTGGGTGGGGCACGGTTCACATGGGAGCTATCCAACTTATGGTCATTGGACAAATGTTGGAGCACTTTCATTGGATGAAGATGTTAATGGTAACGGTTTAATAATAAAACATACAGATTTTCAAAAAATTATTATTCCCAATCCATCTGCTATTGATTACAATCAAAGACCCGAAATGAGTTGGTTAAAAGCAAATATACCTTGGGGCCAATTATTAATTGAAGATTCTTTCGGACAAAAGTGGTTGCACTCAGATATTCCCGTAGTCGGAATTTATGTGTCATTTGTTGATTTAGTAATAGGCTTACCAAACGATGTTGGGAATCTCGCACCTGTTGGCCCTGCCCATAATAATGGATGGAATGATGTTGGTGATAGTCCCAATGGTACAACTTTCATCTGGTATCAGGAAACCCCGCCACCACTTGGTCAATGGCCAATATCCCAAACACAATAAATAACGGGTAAGTAAACATGGAGCATGAAATGAGAATCTTTTACCATAAAAAAGTATACCTATTCTTTAGTTTTCTCTTGTTAATAACCACTCATACTATTCCCCAAACCGGCAGCAAAGATATCCAATACGGCAGCTATTTGAAGGCTTCATTACTGGGAACGCTTGCGGTTATTCCTCCCACCATTTTTGTGGGCAGAACCTATTTCAGTGAGGAGGCCTGTCGGGAAAGAGGTGTTGAATGCAATCCCTTTCACACTGGTCCCCGATTAATCTCCATTGCTTTTACCATAGGAAGTTCTACCGGTATGTGGTTCCATGCCCGGAACAAATGGAAGGTATTTACATTTTCCATTGTCATCAATGCCATCCCCATTTCGTTGATGTACAACAGTGATCATTTATTTTTGAATTACTTGCTCTTTTATTTTCCTGTCATTCCCTTTGTGTCCGCATTTATTGGCTATGAAACAGACAGGTTGTTTTCTCGGAAACTCCCAAAGAAAAACGGACTCACATTTGTTCCCCAACTTTTGATTACAAAAGGAAGGTTTGCAACAGGGATTTCTCTACTTTTCTAACACAATTCAAGGATACCAATCATGACCAAACTCTTTACAATCCTATGGCTTATCGGTTTAATTTTCTCCCTCCAACCACTTTCTGCCCAGACACTGCTGGAAAGCAAACTCACCGCCGGGGACGGGGATTCCGGGGATGCTTTTGGAACCGCGGTGGCTATCTCCGGCAACCGGCTGATCATCGGCGCCCCGTTCGATGAACCCCATGGCAGTAAATCCGGCTCAGCGTATCTTTTCGTTAACAACGGCAGCGGCTGGGTGCAGGAAGCCAAACTAACCGCCAGTGATGGCGCCAGCGAGGACTGGTTCGGCTTCTCGGTGGATATGGACAGCACCTATGCCATTGTGGGCGCGCCCCATAATTTTGTTCTGGGCGGGCAGGGCAAAGCCTATATCTTCAAACGCCAGGGCAATAGCTGGGTGGAAGAAGCCATATTGCTCCCGAGCGATACCACTGCCGGCACCCAGTTCGGTTCCGCGGTGGCGATTTCCGGGGAATATGCCCTGATCGGCGCTTACCGGGAAGATGGCGCAGAACCGCTTACCGGCGCTGCCTATATCTTCCGCCGCAACGATTCCACCTGGTCGCAGCAAATTCGCCTGCTTACCAGCGACGGCGGGTTTGGCGACCGCTTTGGCAACGCGGTTTCCTTAGACGGCGATGACGCTATCATCGGGGCAATGTTTGATAATGACAACGGTGGGGACGCCGGCGCCGCCTATATTTTCCACAACACCGGCTTCACCTGGATAGAGCAAACCAAACTGCTTGCCAGCGACGGCACGGATATGGACGCCTTTGGCATCTCCGTTGCCATCAATGGCGACTTTGCCATTGTGGGCGCGGATATGTCGATAAACGGCGGCAATGGCGCGGCGTATGTCTTTCAGAGGGATACAACTGCCTGGAACGAGATTGTCAAACTCACTGCCAGTGACGGCGCCAGCGAGGACCAGTTCGGTTACTCCGTGGATATCTCCGATGGGATGGCATTGGTCGGTAGCATAATGACATTAAGCAATGGCAACGGCGCGGCTTATCTCTTCCGGGGAAGCGGCAGCAACTGGCACGAAAGTATGAAGATCACCGCCAGCGACGGAGCAGCCAATGAAGCCTTTGGCGCAGCAGTGGCAATGCAGGACAGCTCCGTCTTTTTGGTTGGCTCCCCGGGTGACAATGACAACGGCAACGCTTCCGGTTCCGCCTATGTGTACGAAAACCCTGCCGTGGGAATTACCGGGCAACCGGCAGCGAACTTGCCGCAGCAATTTGTACTATTGCAAAATTTCCCCAACCCCTTTAACCCGGAAACAGCTATCAGCTATCAGCTTTCAGACCTCAGTCACGTACGTCTTGAGATTTATAATTCGGTAGGTCAAAAGGTTAAGACACTGGTGAATGAACAATTAGTTGCTGGCACTTACACCGTGCAATGGAATGGCACCAACGATGCCGGGCAACAAGTTGCCAGCGGGGTGTATCTCAACCGGTTGCGCGTCGGAAACACCTTTGTGCAGACCCGGAAGATGATGCTGATGAAATAAACATCCACTATTCGGGAGTTCTTTCTCGCTTATTCCAGAAGACCCCGTGCAGGCAAATTGTACGGGGTCTGTTTATGAAAGTTTGCCGTGTTTGCATCATCCGTTTTGTTTATGAGTGTCTCAACGTTCATGTAACCGATAGAGTTCGATATTATGTGTAAATTTCCGGGGGGTTACGTAGAGTAAATGTCGCAGGAAGATTCTTACGGAAAGGGAACCCCTTGGGAGAAACCTATGCCTGCCAATATTTGCGTTTTTATTGTAAACTTACCTGAAAAGATTTACCCAACAGCTGAAATTCATTAGTTTCTTCCCGGGCTAATTTCGCTCTGATCTTTTCAAATTTTCGGATAGTCTCCTGTGAATACAATCGTTCTCCGCAATGTAGACAAACTTCAGCCTTTACTTTTATGACTGCAAGATTATTACCGCCTTTCAGGAATTTCTCAACTTCTTTTTCTACTATTTCATTTCCACAAATCGGGCATTTATCAAATGGTTTCATGAGTTCTTTTTCCTTTTACGATAGTTAATCCATTTATTTTGATCGGGGCGATACACTGTTATGAGCACTGACCATTTATTTTTTTTATTATATGCCCATACAGAGTGAATCGGATCACCACTAAAAGTTCCACCCAATATGAGACAACTGGGATATGGCTTATCATTCGGGTAATCTTCAATAATTTCTCCATGAAAAACTGAAAAATAAATTTCATCATATTTAAGTTAATCTGACTGAGCTTCTTCGTCAGCATGGTCTGTAATTCGAATTCAATTTGAACGAATCGCTTCAGTAATATCACGAAAATTCATGAGAATTTAAATATTATTAACATTCTCAGTGTTCGATTTGAATATAGAAAGGATTCTTTACCAAGCGCAAACAGTTTAAGGCGCCATGACAGAGATTCTCGCACTCCGGTTGCAAAGATGTATTGATTGACGGTAAAAATATATTTCCGGTGAGGTAATCTGTCAAGTGTCATCCTGTCACGCCGGCGGACGGAGAAGTGGAGTCTGACAGAATGAGCGTTTTGTAATGGATTTTATAACGGGTTTGTGCAAAGCCGGCGCCACCCTATGGGGCAAATAGATGCAGATGAATAACGGCACATCACCACTTATCACGGATTTATCCTCGGACAGTTCTCAAACAACAGACCCCGTATAAGATGATTATACGGGGTCTTATTATTACCACAGGTGAATTTACCGGCTTGTTGAAACATTAAACCGAGAAGGTAGCCGCTCCTAAGGATCCCTGCCACTCACAATGTGATGCCCTTGGCAAACGTGGTGACATTGTCATTGGGGCAGGCTTTATGCCTTCGGGCGAATGTCGCAAGCTGAAGCTTGTTCCAAAGGAATGCCTTTCGGCGCGCCTACTAATAACCCCTCAGAGGAATGACACGTTTATTTAATCAAAATAGAGTAAAATGGTACCCTCCCAAATATTTCTTTGTCTATGCCTCCGCCGGCGCTTCAGTTCCGGTTTCCGGGGCAATTGGAGGAGCCTTGCGAAATTTTTTCGCCAGGTCCGGCACCAGGTCTGCCAGCATTTCATACATTACCGGCACTGCAATCAGGGTGAGGATGGTGGCAAACAGCAACCCGAAAATCACCACCACGCCCATGCCAGCGAGATAATCCCAATGCCGGTCATGATGATGCCGAACGGTTTGAAAGTGATCAGCAATCCTGCAAATACCGGCTCGGCTCGTTCTTCTCCTCCACCCGGTTCATAAAGGCTTCCGCTTCTTCAATCACCACCTCGTTGAAGATGGCTTCTTTTCCGGATAGTAATTATAAAGGGTCGGTTTGGCTAAACCGTTCTCCCGGGCAATGTCTTCCATGGTGGTCTTATTAGAACCCGGTGGAAAGAACAATTTCCATACAGCCTGCTGAATTACATTTTTCTTTTCCCTATCGTTGTTCTGGATCATAAATTAGTCAATGCAAAAAAACATTTTCGACCAAATACCAAAACAGTCGAATGTTGAAAACAATAGTTGATCAGTCAATATGGGAATTAAATGCCCCCCAATTTTATTTTTTTAGGGATTTGTCATGAAGACATCCAGGCAGCAGACAGACAACGCCCGTACATCCGGTGCTATCCTGAAGATTCTCATCTCCTGCGGCTCCCCATCCTGGGGCGGACTGGAGATGTATACGCTCCAGCTTGCCCAACAAATGGCCAGGCGCGGTCACCGGGTGGTGCTGCTCTGTGCGCCGGGTTCGGCACTTCAGCAGCATGCCGCCAACTCTGTTCCCACCATCCCGCTACTCCTCGACAAATGGGCAATCCCCCGCTCCATCCTTGCCATCCGCCGACTTCTCCGTTCATCTGATTTCGATGTGATCCATACCCACCTCTCCCACGACCTGGGAGTGCTGGTACCGGCAATCCACCTGGCGAACTGGAAGGGCAAGCTGATTTTAAGCAAGCACATGGGGAGTGCCGTGAACAAGAAAGATATCCTCCATCGGTTTCTTTACCGGCGTGTTCATCGGATTCTGGCAATTTCAACCTTTATTCGTGAGAGTGTACTGAAAACCTGCCCGGTGCTGCCAGAGCAGGTTTTGCTGTTTCAGAATGCCATTTCCCTGGAGCGGCTAAATCCCGATTTTTATGATCGGGGGAGCCTGCGCAGGGCATTTTCCATACCCGCTGAGACAACGGTGATCGGCATGATTGGTAGAATGACGCCGAAAAAGGGGCATACGGAATTTTTACAGGCGGCGGCGATGCTGGTGAAGAAATTCCAGAAGCCGTTATTGTTTTTAATTATCGGGGAAGCGAGCCGTGGAGAAGAAATTTATGAAAAGAAATTACGGCGTATGGCTTTTGAGGAACTGGAATTGGGTGAGCAGGTGCGCTTTATGGGTTTCCAGCCGGACATCCCCGGGGTGTTGGCTGTCATGGATGTGCTGGCGTTTCCGTCTTACAAAGAAGCGTTCGGCATCACCCTGCTGGAGGCGATGGCGATGTGCGTGCCGGTGGTTGCCAGCAACAGCGGCGCGGTGCCGGATATTGTAGTCGACGGGCAGACCGGCATTCTGGTTCCGCCCCGTTCCGCTGAGGCACTTGCCCGGGGAATTTTAAAACTGATTAAATCGCCGGGATTGAGAACCCGATTGGGTTTAGCCGGACGCATCCGGGTGGAAGAACGGTTCTCCATGGTAAAATATCTTGATCGGTTGGAGAGGGTCTACCGGGAAGTGGAAAGGTATAAGGATATAGGGGATTAGTCGGGTGACGAGTATGACATACAATTATTAAAAATCCAAATTTCACAACTCAACTAACTATTCAGCTTTACCTGCCAATTTGATGTTTTATATGTCATTCGTTCTTATTCATCGTTAAGTAGTTGTTTTTCCACCTCACCCAACCCCTCCCGCCCCAAAAAACGGGTTAACGGGTGGGGTGGGGATGGGTGAGGTTCGTTTCATTGGATGTTGGGTTTTTCTCCTCGCAACTATGGCGAAGCCATACCTTTGGAGAACTCTGTTTGGTTACGATTCAGTTTAAGAAACTCCGTTTCGTAATGGCAAACACTTGATCAATACATTTGTATTTTGAAGTTGAAACCGGAGTTTCAATTTCTCTTGTGTTCCCAAGCAGGAGATTGGGAACAAGTAAACCATTCTGTCACACATTCAACATCATTCTTTATTTCGCCAATCGCACCGGTTCCGGGCTGGTGAAGACCGCTTCCGGCAGACTGTCATAGACCGCGATGTCGGTGTGTTTGCGCTTTCCCCGATCATCTGACAACATGATCCTGCCGTAGCGTTTCCAGTTTCTCCAGGGAGTGGTGATGCGCGGTTCCCGATCCGAAACGTTTTGGAAATAGGACCATTGGGTGACCAGCCGGCTCTCTTTATCCACATATACCAGGTATTTATTCTGCGGAGTTACCCCCACGTTTTTGAAGGTGAGTTGCAGAATATCCGCAGGTCTGCCGTTTTCGGTTTTGCCCTCCCCGGCATACTTTAAGGTTACCCCGCTGTCTTTTAGTTTGTAGGGCATGAACATCCAGTAACTGTCATTCACCCAGGCTTCATAGGCATATTGCAGTGTTTTTTTTAAGGAATCCGGCTGGGTAATTTTTTCGCCGGATTTCCAGGCCTTCCCTTCCCGGGTATTTAGATTCATTAACACCAGTAAATCGCCATATTCAAATCGCAGGTTACCGGTCCATTTATCCCAGATATGGAGCCGTTTCCCGAAAAAACGCCATTGAATGTAGCGGGTGTTATCCCAATTCTCTCGACCACCCAGGGCTTGCATCACTTCATCGGCAATCTCAATTGCCCGGGGATCGGAACCCTGCACATCAAAGCCGGGCGCCGGGGGATTCTGACCCACCGAATGCTGTGCCGTCATGCTCAGACTGAATATCAACAACCAACACCCGGCTATCCGGGCGACGAATTTTCCGGTTCTATTAACCATATTGCCTCCGTTTCGGTAGTGACGTATCCATCCTCTACAAAGATGGGGACGTAAGTCTTTTTCTACGAGAATTGAACCTCTATGGTGTTTTGTTTGTCTGTACCGGGAGAGGTTCACTTTTCGAGGTATATGAATATTTTATTTTCAAAAGGGGGTATGACCGCCTTGTGCAGTTAATTCTTCACAAATAACTTTCGCAGGTAGTTCAAGAGTGGCTCGAAATAAACCCCCCGGTCGGAGCTCTGCGGCTGATAAACAATATTGTAGAAAAATGAACCCTCGTTCTGGATATGTAAACGGTAGGGTGCCTCAGTCATCAGGGTGATGAAACCGGTTAGATGATCGAACTGCTCATTCAGGTCTAATACAAACTGGTAATGAGCGGATTTTAATTTTTGAATGACGTTCGGTTTGGGCAGGTGGACATGATTGAGCTCGGATTCACCCAGTTTATCAACATCAAACAATTCGATTCGCCATCCCGGATAGGTTTTCCGCAGCGACTGTACAAAGATAGAAGCGCGATCCAACAGATGTAAGTCCCTTGGCAAGATCACCAATACTTTCTCCACCTCAGTCGCTTTTATCGGAAAGTTGAGCGACTGATTTAACCGTTGCGCCACGGGGCGAGCTTTGATATGAATTACAAATTGGGTTAACCTATCCATTAGTTTACTCATTGCATCCCTGTCGTATCTTTCCTGATTGAATTGCTCCTTAGTGGTATCGGCCCAAGTAGTGCGAGTCATAAGTTCACAGTAGCTCCTGGTAAATTTATTGGATTCCGAATAACATGTACTATCTCCAAACTCCGGCAATTATGATTTTCGTAAAATTAACCGTGCCATTTTCGAAGTAGGTTATACCTGACAAAATCCCGATAGGGATGGCTTCGCCACAAGTTTTGTCGATCCGGAGCGCCAAAACTTCTTTTGTCGATAACGCGGGTATTTAATCAAATTTCATCATTGCCGAACCTATTCACACACCGGTTTATTTCTGTTTATCATCCCGGTATTGTTTAATCCCCTCCCACAATTTTTCCAGTCGTTCCCGGATCTGTTTCTCATTCCCCATTTCGGTAGGATGGTAATAAATTTTGTTTTTCATATCATCCGGGAGATAACTCTCTTTTACGAAGTGCCCTTCATAGTTATGGGCATAATGGTAATTTTTTCCGTATCCGAATTTTTTCATCAATCCGGTTGGGGCATTGCGCAACTTCAGCGGCACTACCACATTCGGTTGATTTTTAACATCCTCCAGGGCAGATTGAATTGCCAGATATGCGGCATTGCTTTTCGGCGCCGCTGCCAAATAGGCGGCAGTTTGACTCAGCACAATCTGGCATTCCGGCATCCCGATGTAAGTCACCGCGGTAAAGCAACTGACCGCCAGGGGGAGCGCCTGCGGATCGGCGTTACCGATGTCTTCCGAAGCCAGAATTACCATTCGCCGGGCGATAAACCTGGGGTCCTCCCCGGCTTCCAGCATGCGCGCCATCCAGTAAATTGCCGCATCGGGGTCACTTCCCCGGATACTTTTGATGAACGCCGAGATATAATCGTAATGAAAGTCACCCTTTTTATCATACACCGGAATTTTTTGCTGAGCGACCTTCTCCAACAGGGATTTGGTGATGTGTAGCGGAGGGGGTTCATTTGCCAGCAACGCCACGGCTTTTTCCACGGCATTTAACGCCCGGCGAGCATCCCCGTCCGCCAGAGTATACAGCGTTTCCCAATCATCTATCTTGACCTGCTTCTCACGTAGCACTTCATCTTTTTTTAGCGCCTGCTCCACTATCCGTTGAATGTGCTCATCGGTTAACGGTTTTAGTTGATATACCTGGCAGCGGGAAAGCAGAGGGGCAATGACCTCGAAAGAGGGATTTTCCGTGGTAGCGCCAATCAGAATCAGCGTGCCGTCTTCCACCACATGCAGTAAGGCGTCCTGCTGAGCTTTGTTAAACCGGTGAATTTCATCGATGAAGAGGATGGTGGATTTTTGGTAGTAGGTCAGATTTTTTCGTGCCCGGTCAATGGTTTTGCGGATATCCGCCACCCCAGCTGTCACCGCACTGATGGTGATAAAATCGGCTTCAGCCTCCCGGGCGATAATCCTTGCCAGGGTCGTTTTGCCAACCCCCGGCGGTCCCCATAAAATGATTGATTGCAGACGGTTTTGCCGTAGCGATTCATACAGCAACGTGCCCGGTCCAATGATCTCCTCATGCCCTACAAATTCATCCAACGAGGTGGGGCGGCAGCGCTCCGCCAGCGGAATACGTTCCGGCGAGGATTCTTTATCTTTCGTATGTTGCGAAAATAAATCCATAGCACATCAATTTAACATGGAATGCGTAAAAATGAAACAGGGAAGTGAGGAATCCGGGAAAAACAAGGTGGTAGTCAGCACAGGTGGTTAGCAGCGGGAGACTGTTTGCCCGGAACCGGTCACTCCAAATTCCGGGTTTCAAATAAGCTCCTGATTCAAATCTCCAATACCGAAACCAACTTTATGGATGACTGCTTAAGATATTATTGGGAATTGAGCATTGTGATTGGTTTGGTCGTTGTGAGTTGAAATTTGAATTTTCATTAAAAATCCCCCCCAATCCCCTGAACTCCTGATATCCCCTTATCCCCAATCGCCCTTCCTCTTTTCATTCTTTTCATTTCAAAAATCGTCCCTTGTTTCATAAATTGGATTCTTTACAGAATAAGTGATAAGCATCTGAGAAAGTCACAGCGAATTGAATTTCAGGAGCGCATCATGGAGTTGTTAAACAAAATTGCCGGATGGATAGACCGGGTAAATGAACGGATTGGAAATGCCACTGCCTGGTTAACCGCTTTGCTGGTGCTGGTGGTGTGTTATGACGTGTTTACCCGCTACTTGCTTAAAGAAAGCCTGGTGGCGGTTCAGGAACTGGAATGGCACCTGTTTGCTTTCATTTTCCTGCTTGCCGCTGCCTATACGCTGAAGCACGACCGTCATGTTCGGGTGGATGTCTTTTACGTAAAATTTTCCCCCCGGCTGAAAGCCTGGGTAAATCTGTTTGGCACCCTGGTATTCCTGATCCCTTTCTCGTTGGTGGTGATACTCAGTTCCCGAAATTTTGTATGGATGTCATTTAAAATTGGGGAGACCTCGCCGGACCCGGGCGGGCTGCCGGCGCGTTACATCCTGAAAGCCGCCATCCCGATGGCTTTTATCCTGGTCCTGCTCCAGGGCATTTCTCTAATTGCCAGCTCTCTGCAAACGATTGTGCAGGGGGATGGGAATAACCGGGAGGATGCCCAATGAGTGAAGCCATGCCCTTACTGATGTTTGCCGCAGTATTCTTGCTGCTCCTGTTGGGTTACCCGGTCAGTTTTACCCTGGGCGGGGTAGCCATCCTGTTCGGTTTGCTCACGTTCGGGTTCAATTTCTTTAACCTGCTGCCGCTGCGCATCTGGGGAATTATGACCAATTACGTGTTGTTGGCAGTGCCGTTGTTTATTTTCATGGGAGTGATGCTGGAAAAATCCGGCCTGGCAGAAGAGCTGTTAGAAACCATGGCGTTGCTGTTTGGCAAACTGCGCGGTGGGCTGGCGATTTCCGTGGTGGTGGTCGGGGCGCTGTTAGCGGCGTCCACCGGGATTGTCGGGGCTACGGTGGTCACCATGGGACTGCTCAGCCTGCCCACCATGCTCAAACGTGGGTATGATATTCCTCTGGCAACCGGCACCATCGCCGCGTCCGGCACCCTGGGGCAGATTATCCCACCCAGCATCGTATTGATTTTGCTGGGCAGTATTATGAATGTCTCCGTGGGGGATATGTTCATGGGGGCGGTGCTCCCGGGCGGGGTGTTGGTGATTCTCTACCTGGTATGGATAATCATCATCAGCATTATTAAACCGGAGGCTGCCCCGGCAATGCCGACCGAGGAGTTAGTGCTATTTCGTGGCAAGCAGGCGTTCCAAAAAATTGTGCAAGCGTTTTTGCTGCCTTTTGTGTTGGTGCTGGCGGTGTTGGGTTCCATTTTTGCCGGAATTGCCTCCCCCACCGAGGCAGCGGCAGTCGGGGCGTTAGGCGCTGCTTTTTTAACCATGCTGCGGAAACGCTTTTCCCTGCCAATTCTCAAATCGGTAATGATCGAAACCACCCACCTGACCACCATGGTGTTTATCATTTTAGTGGGGGCAACGGCATTCGGATTGGTGTTTCGGGGCATGGGGGGAGACCGCTACCTGACCGACTTAATCCTGGGTGCCAATCTTTCCCCGGGCATGTTCTTAGCGCTGGTGATGGTGGTCATTTTTATCGCCGGTTTCTTTATTGACTTCATCGAAATCACCTTTATCATTATTCCGGTAGTGGTGCCCATTTTCCAGCACTTGCAGGTGGACCTGCTATGGCTGGGCATCCTGTTTGCCATGAATCTGCAAACCTCTTTTTTAACCCCGCCGTTCGGCTTTGCCCTCTTTTATTTAAAAGGCGTGGCACCCTCGGAGGTGACCACCGCTCACATTTACCGGGGGATCATTCCGTTCATCATCATTCAACTCATCGGGTTAACCCTGGTGATTTTTTTCCCCCGGATGGCAACCTGGCTGCCGGTGGTGGTGTTTGGAAGGTAGACAGGAGAATGAGTGGGTATCCGGGGGTGAACATGCACAATACAAAATGCAGGGAAAACCCCAAATCTCAAAACACAAATCACAGCCAAATACCAATACCAAAATATCTCAAGCTTATGGGTGAGTCAAGTTTGGTTATTGGGGTTTTGAATTTGGAGCTTATTTGAAATTGGGAGTTTGGATTTTGGGTATTAGGGTAACGTGTTATCAAGGTTCAAGCAACCACTCTACCTCTCACCAATCCCAACTCATCCCCCACTCCAAAAAGCATTTGAATCTTTTCCGTCGCATCGATATATTTATTTCTTCGACGAGACAAATCCTCCCTGCTGACTGGAAGTTTCCCGAATCGCTAACTCGCCTGGGAATTACCTTGTCAGGATGTATGTGCTTTAAATTTATAATGCAGAATAGAAGAAGAATGAGTTTGCCTGGACTGCCTATGAAAAAGTTTCTAAATGTAGAAATCTAAATGTTTCGTAACGACTCAGGTAGTAGCTATTTCGGACGTAGATAAAAGAAAGAGTTCCTGTAGAGATCTGTTTTTGTGATCAACGTGATCAACACTTTTTCGTTACCGCCATGTTCGCAGCAGATACGCGACGGCTGCAACGTGAAAAAGATAACCATCTGCTCGTTGCGAACGTTGCGTTCGTTGCGGTATAACAACCTGAGTAGTTACTAACTTTTTAAATTGAAGGAAGAAATAGAAGAATTGGAAAATTTCGTAACGATATTAATTATCATACTACTTTTGGTGGGCTATATTGGCTTTACAATTTACTTTGAAAAGAAGCGAACTAAAAGCTTACAGACTATAGCCAAAAAGCGTATCCGCCCGGTGAACCCCATCTAGCATTTTCGGGTGCGGTGTGTTAATTTAGCGCCAAAAAGTTCAGGAGGAAACCGCGATGAAAGATGGCGTTCATTTAACTCCCCGCGCTCAGGAGATGTTTGGGGTAGTGGAACAGTATCTTTGCAGTGGCTTAACCCAACGGGATTTTTGTCAGCAGGCAGGAATTGCATTCACCACTTTGCAGTATTGGCTGAAGCGGTATCGTACCCATCCGGGGCGAAATTTGCCGGTAAGCAGGGAGCGGGAAGGATTTCTCCCGTTGCCCCCGCCTACCCCATGGGAAGGTGGCGCAGGAGAGTTGCGTTGCACCATTGAATACCCGAACGGGGTGGTAGTTCGGCTATCCGGTCGGTTGGGAGCGGATTTGCTTCGGGAATTGGCCGACATTGGGGGGCAATAGGATGTTGTCTCTTTCCAGCCGGTTTCGGTTCTACCTGTATGCCCATCCCACCGATATGCGCAAGAGTTTTGACGGATTATGTGGTCTGGTAGAGGGAGGGATGAGGCGCAATCCCCTGAGCGGTGATGTGTATGTATTTATCAATCGTCGTCGCGACCGGATGAAGCTGTTGGTATGGGAGGGGGGCGGCTTCTGGATATTTTATAAGCGATTGGAGCGCGGCACTTTCCAGCTTCCCGGTGCATCTGAGGAAGGGGCTTCCCTTGAGCTTGGCTATGAGGAACTGATGCTAATCATTGAGGGGATAGAGCTGGGCAATATTCGCCGTCGTCATCGTTATTTTCCCCAAAAAGCCCTTGGACGAGGGGCTTAAATTTCTTATATTATAGCCGTTATGAAAACGGCGACTCCCCGACCTACTTACGAAGAACTTCTTACCATAAACGCTGCCCTACAACAGTCGAACGAGAATTTGCAGTTAGAGGTGTTTCGTTTGCAGGAGCAACTATCCCGGTTCCAACGGTTGTTATTTGGTCAGAAGCGGGAGCGCTTTGTTTCCGGGAATGATGGTCAGTTGTCATTAGACTTAGATATAGAAGCCCAGGAGCCCTCCTCTGCTGCGGAGAGCGAGCAGATCACCTACACCCGCCGTAAACGCAGCCAGCCGGAGAAGCCGCCGGTGCGTGCTCCCCTGCCCGCTCATCTTCCCCGCAAAGAGATTGTCATTGAGCCGGAAGAAGATATTAGCGGGATGAAGAAGATTGGAGAGGAGATCACCGAGGAGTTGTGCCAACGGCATGCCTTCGGCAGAATATGAGCCGGGTAAATTTTATGTCAACCGTTATATTCGCCCCCGGTATGCCAAACCCGATGGCGAAGGGGTGGTGATCGGCCAACTGCCTTCCCGCCCGATTGAAAAGGGAATCCCCGGGTCGGGATTGCTCTCCCATATCTTAATCAGCAAATTCGTGGATCATCTTCCGTTGTATCGCCAGGTCAAACAATATAAACGGCTGGGAGTAGAAATCGCCGATAGCACCTTAGTCGGCTGGGTGAAGGCGGGATACGAACTGCTGCTGCCGTTGTATGAAGTGCATCAGGCGGTTATCCTGAGCCGGGATTATCTGATGGTGGATGAGACCCCCATTCGGGTGTTGGAGGATAATCTTCCCGGCAAGAGCCGCACCGGTTATTTTTGGGTGTATCATGACCCGTTAGGAAAGCAGGTGCTGTTTGATTACCGGCCCTCTCGCAGCCGGGATGGCCCCCATGAGATATTGGCTGATTTTCAAGGTTATCTTCAAAGCGACGGTTACAGTGGATATGAAGAGCTCGCCCGTGGTGAGGGAATCACGCCAGTGGGCTGTATGGCCCATGCCCGGCGCTATTTTGTGGAGGCTAAAGAGAGCGACCCGGCGCGAGCGGAATGGATGCTCACTCGTATTCAGCAGCTATATGCCATCGAGCGGAAAGCGCGTGAGGAAGGTCTTTCTCACCAGGCGCGCTATGAGTTGAGAAACCGCTGTGCCCGCCCCATTCTAGATAAGCTCAAGGGCTGGCTGAATGAGCAGTGTCAGCAAGTCTTGCCCAAAAGCCTGATGGGCAAGGCGATTGGGTATATGCTTAACCAATGGTCGAAGCTGGAGAATTATCTCTTAGATGGGCGATTGGAAATTGACAACAATTTAGTAGAGAACGCTATTCGTCCGGTGGCATTGGGCAGAAAGAATTACCTGTTTGCCGGTTCTCATGAAGGCGCCAAACGGGCTGCCCTGGTCTATTCATTAGTAGCAACCGCCAAACTGCATGAGGTAGAACCGTTCGAGTACTTAAGGGATGTCATCGGGTGCATCTCTGACTACCCCTACCGGCACATCGCCGACCTGCTTCCCCAAAATTGGAAAGCCTGCCTTGAGCAGAGTCGAAAGGAAAATCTCAAAAAATAACTCCCCCCTGCCAAATCTTCAAGATGTAGTTCACCGAGCGGATACCAAAAAGCTGAATCTATCTTTCATCTCACAAGAGCTGGTTTTTTCCATAAATACTTTAGAAAAATACATCTTACCAACGCCTGATAATAAACTGTCTGAAAAATTTAAAAAGCTCCCTCTTTTTTCTATTTCTCACGACCATCGTATACAAAACGTAATGGAAGTTCCATATAAAGATACCCGGATAATGATGTTTGACTTTACTTATACTCCGGGTGAAGAACCCATGACTCAGACTGTGATATTATTTTACTCAGAACAGCTTAATTTACCGTTGTTCACACTACGTCCTGAAAGTATGTTTGATACTATCAAGCAATTTTTGGGATTTAAAGATATCGATTTTGATAACTGTCCAATTTTTTCGGAGTTATACTTTCTCAAAGGAAATGATGAGGGAGCGATTCGACATCTCTTCGATGAGAAAAAAATAAAATTTTATGAAGCTCATAAAGATGTCAATACAGAAGGAAGTGGGAATTTTCTTATATTTTACCGACACCGAATTAAAGTAGAACCAGCCTCCATACCTCTCTTCTTAGAAGAGGGTGTACAGGTGTTAAATTTGTTTCATTCAAATCTTATTCGGATTGAGGTAGAGAAATAACCGTTATCAAGAGTACACAAAACGTGCCCTTGCTTGGTGGCATCGTAAAATGCTGAAAAGAAAAAACAATGCAATTGGAGCATAAAACGCCGCCATTGTAATTAAAATTTTATTGATTCAGTGAACGTTTAAAGTTTGAGTAACTACTCCGGTTGTTTAGATGCCAGAGCAATGGTTAACCGCGGTTTGTTTAACTGCAACGAACGCAGCGTGCGCAACGTGTGGAGTAGGCTTTCTCAGTGCGACCGTAGTCCCGCCCGGGCGGGGTATTGAATTTTCCAGGCGAAAAGCCTGTTTGTCTGAGCAACAAATTCCGTTATCATCCGTCATGTTTCTCGCCTCACGATTCACATTTCACTTCACGATTATCCGGGGAATATCGCTGTTAATCCGGGAGACGATTTCATAGTTGATGGTGCCACACCAGGCAGCCAGGTCATCCGCACGGATCTGCTTTTTCCCCTGTTTGCCAATCAATACCACTTCATCTTCTAATTTTACCTCGGGAATATCCGTCACATCCACTATGGTCAAATTCATACACACCCGTCCGCGTACCGGCGCCCGCTTTCCATGGATTAGCACATGCGCTTTGTTCGATAGGTCCCGGTCATAGCCATCGGAATAACCGACCGGAATCACGGCAATCCGGGTGCGTCGGGTGGTTTTGTAAGTGCGCCCATACCCGATGGTATTGTCCGTATCCACCCATTTTAACTGGGAAACCCGCGCCTTCCAGCTTAACACCGGGCGCAGCAACCGTTCGGTGCCCTTCCCGATTTTCTTTCGGTAAGATGTGAATGTTTCCGGGGAGGGCCAGAGCCCGTACTGACCGATCCCCAGGCGTACCATATCCATGTGGGTTTCCGGGAAGAGCAGCATCGCCGCGGTGCAGGCAGCATGTCGCTTCAATATCGGAAATCCGGCGTCACGAATAATGTTTACCAATTGATTGAAGGTGTATTTCTGATAATTGGCATAATCGTGGCTGGTAGAGTCGCCAATATTTGCGAAATGAGTATAGACTGCCTCCAGCATCACCCGCGGAGTTTGCTTGAGGGTGTCAATAAACCATTCCAACTCATCTTGAGGGATTCCCTGGCAGTGAGTACCGGTTTCCAATTTGAGATGCACTCGCGCCAGTTTGGACAACCTGGATGTGATTTCCGCCAGGGTCAGGAGGGTTTCCCGGTTAAAAACCACCAGGCGGAAATTTTCCTCTACCACTTCTTCCAATCGGTTAAGCGGGACATACCCCATGATCAGGATGTTCTGTGAAAACCCAGCCCGGCGCAGCCGCAGCCCCTCATCCAGTGAATGCACACAAAAAGAATCTGCTCCATGTTTCATCGCCAACCGGGCGATCGACTGCCAGCCATGACCGTAAGCATTGGCGTTTACCACTACCGATAACTCGGTCTTCTTATCAATTAAATTACGGAAAAATTTAAGGTTGTGTGCATAAGCCGATTCCGACAACTCAACCCAGGTATTATCCAGATAATGACGTTCGATCATGATGCCCCCTTGCCTCAAATATCAGGCCTTTGTCTAATCAAACAAAATCCAATCCACCCCCAGACGAAAGATTAGTAAATCGTCCTGAGTATCCTTAATAATGGAGTAATCCTGGGAAAGAATATTTTCCCAGATAAAAAATACGATAGCTTCCCGGAAATGCGCCTGCAAACGGAAATTTGCCAGGTAAAACGGACCCGTTTCCACATCACTTACCCGATATTGGTTCAACAACCGCTGGAAAGTCAATTGGTGGAAATATCCCAGATAATGCCAGGTAAATATGCCATCCATTCGCAAGGTCTTAAACAGGCGGAGCGAGGACTTAAGCGTCGTCACATTATTTACCTGCGGGGTGTACGTATGCCGGTAATCGCGATGATAGGTAAAATCATTTACGATATAGAGAAGTTTTAAATCCAGGGTAGAAAAGAGGCGCACGCCGTAGTTACGGATTGTCCTCCGTTCCCAGCGGGAATTATTATCCGTTAATAGCGGATAGTTCCGGGTTTGGTAAACAAATGGCTCCAATTGGATTCGGAACCGGGAAGATAGCTTCCAGTGAAGTGCTGCGGCAATTCCCTGTTGTTGAATCAATGTTTTGTTGAGGTAAGTGGGGATGGTATCCACCTGAAGAGTGCGCCACAAAAGCGGGGGCGGAATGGCATCGCTAAAAACGGTTAGAGTTAATCCGTTGTTTTTCTTCAGAATCGTTCCGAGTTCAATACGCCCGGTCACCTGTTGACCGGATTCACTGTGACGATAGAATCCTCCCTCGAAATTCCATTGCCATTTCCCGGAAGAATTTTTCAGATACACCTTTACCCTGCCGTCGGTCTCCTGCCGTTTGAACCAGTTGGTTTGCGGGGCGCTTTTCATCCAGCGCCCGTTACCCTGAATTCCCCAGCGGCCTGCGGAAGATCGGTGCGCATAATCCATTGTTAAACTGGCAATAGTATAGTGATTATTCCGCCGGGTGTTATCGTGCCCACGGGTAAAGCGGTCTTCAAAAGCATTGTACTCCGGCAGAATCCATAAGGAATCGTTTTCCCCGACTTTTCCCCGGAAACGCGCCCACAGGAGATGCCCCACCTGTTTAAATTTGTCCCGTTGGAACTGCCCGCTTTCCGGGGTAATGTTAAAGCGATGGCGGAGCTGCCAGTAGAATAGATCCGTCTGCCAGTTGGAAGTTAACTGCCAGTGCAATTGCCCCCGGTAGGTGTTTACATGGATTTTGGAATAATCGGCTTGTTGCGAACCGTCACTCAACAAATTGGACCCGGAGAGGTAGATAAAGTTAGTGCGGGAAAGCCGCTGGGAAAAATCCACATCCAGAAAGGAGAGATTGACCACATAGTCCTGAGAGAAGATAAGCCGGGTAATGGGTTTATTGGCAAGGGTAGGCTGAGCCAGTAACCAAACGCGACCGCTGCCCGGGAATTCCCGCATCCCCTGGATGGCATAATAAGGCAGCCATTGTTCGTTATAAAAGCCGCTGAACGGATTAGACAGTTCTTTCCCGCCAAAGTAATACCTCAAAAATCCGGGAGGCATGCCCCGGTAAGCGGAAGCCGAAAGACGACCTCGCTGGGCTAAGGAGAGTGGGAATAAATCGGCACGGGTGAATTGAGATTCCTCCCAGGTAAGAATGCCATATCGCTCCATCTCTTCTAAGGTGCTCAACCGGGTGGAATCCGGCTGCGAGGGTCCCCACCCGCTGGATTGACTAAATAAAGGAAGGGAAAACAGCACCACCATGAACACCAGCTCCACTCCGCGATTCACTAATTTCATCCGCTTCGTTACCCTGTCTGTCTTCAATTGAGGTTATCACATTATAAACCGAAATATACTGAAACGGAGAAGCTAAACAAAAAGGAATTCCTGAAGCGTAACATGGAATGAATGAAACATGAAAAGTGCCTGCCTCGCATTCCGCGCCCATGCTTCTACGGTTCCCTTTTATCATGAATGCTACCTTATGGCAAAGACTACTGCATCTTAACAGCGACAACTCTCCATTCTCTGCCTGGAGTGAAACCATTTCCGTAAGATGGGGAACCTTTCGGAGGATAACTGCAACAGGAACGGGATTCATTTGGCGGCAGTGGTTCAGGTGATGGACTTTCAGCGCCGAAATGCCGTCCTTCTAATCTACGGAGTAGCGGAGACTGTTTACGGTCCTACTGGAAAGCCTTTTGGATCAACCCCACTGCTTCCTGTAATTCTGCGTAGGTGATAATCAAATTATACTCGGCGCTTACCACAATGCGTTCGGCGTCCGTCAGGTTGACCTGGGCTTCCCGAACATCCAGCGAGGTGCCGGAACCGAGACGGTACCGTTCGGTAGCCAGACGGTATTCCTCCCGGGCGGCTTCCAGGTTTTCTTTATTAATGTTAATGATTTCCGATAAATCCTTAAAGGTCTGGTATAATGTGGTGACATTGGATAATAAGCTGTGTTTATAGTCTTGCAGGGCAATCCGGGCATTTTTCAGGTCAATTTTAGCGTTTTGCACATTCACCTGGTCCTGAAATCCGTTAAACAGATTAAACGAAATGTTGACGCCGGTGGTAATTGCCCAGTTGCGATTAATATCGCTATAAATTTTGTCCAGGCGGGTATTGTTGCGCCGATAGGAGAAAAAGCCGCTTAAGGAGGGCAGGAAGGTGCTTTTGGTAATGGCAACACTCATTTCTTTAGCCCGGATATCCATTTTCCGGCGTTCTAATTCCGGTTGAGTGGATAAGGCGGTTTGAATCAGTTCTTCCAGGGGAGGCACCTGGTAGTGAAATTCATGTTCTTTTACGATTTCAAGGGGGCGGTTTGGTTCATATCCCATGGAGATATTCAATGTCTGCCGGGCTTGTTGCACAACATTACGCTGGTTAATCAGCGAAATGCGGTCATTTCCTAAATTGACCCGTGCCCGGTAAACATCCACTTTTGCCACCGACCCTAACTCGAACATTCGTTGGGTTTTGTTCAGATTGTCTTCACTGCGTTTCACTGCCAGTGAATACACTTCTAACAGTTTTTCCTGCTTTAGCAGATTGAAATAATTCTGGGCAACCTGGCGGATTACCTCATTTTTGCGCGCGTTCAGGTTGTATTGGGCAACGACTTTATTGACTTTGCTGCGCCGGATAGTATTCCACCACCGTCCCCCGTCAAAGATGTTTTGACTTATGGTCAGATCGGCACTGTAAGAATTCCGGGCAAATCCGGGATTGATCACCTCCTGGTTTTTAAAACCAATCACAACCGGCTGCCCGGTGTTGGGATCAATCGTAGTAATAGGCACATCTGCCTGAGTGGTCGCATCTCCCACTCGAAACCGGTTGCCGGAAGCTGATATGGAAACCGATGGAAGAATATTCCCATAAGAGGACTTCACGTTGTGCCGGGCAATTTCTTCCAGGTTCCGGAAAGTTTGAATGTTGGCATTGTTCTTCAATGCGATTTGAATGCACTCATTTAAAGAGAGGGGGTGGGTCTCCGATTGGCTCCACAAACTGAAAGAGATCAGTAACATCCATACCATACTCAGGATAAACTTTCCGGTCATAATGCCTCCATACAATTTCATCCGCTTTTTTTAAAAAGACCGAAGAACCGACGAAAAAAACCGATTTTTTTTGACTCCGGTTGCTCTGGTTTTTCATTAATCCTTTCCAATAACCCTTCAATGCTTTCTGCTTCTTCATCTATACCGGCAGGCTTCTTGATAATCTCTTCATCCTCTTCCTTTTTCTGCGGGGCTTTTTTCGAAGTTCGGGTTTTCTCGGAAAGTTGCTCCAGAATGTTCTCCAATTCCTGTTGTTCCTCTTCACCGGAACCGGTGACTTTCTTTCTTTTATCGCTCTTTTGTTGCCTGGTCACGATTAACTCCTTTCCGGTTATGATGACAAACGATTTATCGATATGAATGTTTCAGTATAAAACACAAAACTGGTTGTAAAGTGCGATTACTCAGGCGGGGAAGATTCGGTAGCAGGGGGGGAAGCGCCATCTTCCTGTTGTTCCGCCGCTGCTGTCTCAAATTGATCTTTGATGCTCATCAGGTAATCCAGACACGCCTCCTGTTCATTAGAAATCTTCCCGTCCAGAATGGCATCCACAACTGCTTGTTTGATTTTACCCACCAGCGGTCCGGGAGGAATGTTCATGAGTCGCATGATGTCATTCCCGGTAATCGCCGGTTTAAATTGCCGTAATTTATCCTTTTCTTCCACTTCCCGAATCCGGGCTTCCACCTTGTCAAAGTTTGCCAGGTACTGTTTGACCTTGCGGGGATTTTTAGAGGTGATATCTGCCCGACACAGCGTCATCAAGTCATCGATATCTTCCCCGGCTTCTACCATTAATCGCCGGATGGCGCTGTCTGTAACCGACTCATCCACCAATTGAATGGGGCGCAGGTGCAGGCGCACCAGCTTTTGAACGTACTTGATGGTACTCATGGGCAGTCTCATCCGTCGACCAATGCGCTCCACCATCCGCGCGCCCAACTCCTCATGCCCGTGAAATGTCCAGCCGACCCCTTCGATAAAGCGCTTCGTCTGGGGCTTGGCAATATCATGCAGCAGTGCCGCCAAACGCAATTCAAATTTTTCGGTTTTCCGACTGATGTTATCCACCACCTGCAGGGTATGGTAAAACACATCTTTGTGATGAAACTCTTTCCGCTGCTCCACCCCGGCTAATTGATCTAACTCCGGAAAAATGATTGCCGATACCCCGGTTTCCTTCATCAGGTTTAACCCGTAAGAAGGGGTCTCTGCCAACAGCATCTTCCGGAATTCTTCCGTGATTCTTTCCCGGGAGATGATGCTCAGTCGTTCCCGGGTGTCCAGGATCGCCTGGTAGGTTCGCTCCTCGATGGTAAATTTCAACGTGGCAGCAAAACGGATTGCCCGCAAAATCCGCAGCGGATCATCGTTGAAGGTGATGACCGGGTCTAATGGGGTGCGAATCCGTTTTTTTTCGATATCGGCAATGCCGTTAAAGGGATCCACAATCTCTCCAAATTGCTCCGGGCTGATGTGCATTGCCAGGCAGTTAATGGTAAAATCCCGCCGGGATAAATCGGATTGCAGATCGGCTCGTTCCACATGGGGTTTGCGGGAATCCTCATCATAATGTTCGCTTCGGGCGGAGACAAATTCCAGTTTCCAGGTTTTGTTTGCTCCTGCTCCCGCTGGCACCGCCCTTTTCCCCCCAATGGTATAATGAAGCATGGCAGTGCCAAACCGGGGATAGGCAATTACTTTCCCGCTGCGGAATTTTTTACGAAAAAAACGGGCGAACGCAACCGCATCGCCTAATACCACAAAATCCACATCCGTTCCTTCCTTGCCCAGGTATAAATCCCGAACGAATCCACCGACTGCGTAAACTTCCACGCCAAATTCCTGCGCTGCCTTATGCACCTTGTGCAATATATCTTTGCCCGTATCGATTTTCAATCTCATGTTTTCACTATCTGTCATGTCAAGTCGGTTTAACCAATTCTCCTTACATTGCAACCGGTATCACCCGGATGAATGACCCATCAGGCAAACTCATGGTGTGGTGTTCAATACCGTTGTGGTCAATTTAAAAGATGACGGATGATCAACCCGAGTTTGCAGCCTTACAATTTAGCATGGCAAATTTAAAATGTGATTGGAGAAAATCATAGGGGTTTACGAATTAGCAAGGGAAAATTCCGAAGGCCGGGCGAAGAAAGAGAAGTGGAGTTCATTCCGAAATTTTATCAGCGGTCTATTTTGGAAGATATACGGGACAGCCGGAAACCGAATTTACCCAGCCATGGATTTTTTAGAGGAGGGGTAGAGGTCAAACAATTTGTCGGAAATGGCAGATTCGTCCGGTGTCTTTCGCAATTCCATCTCCATCACCCGAATAAATATTTCCACCAATTCCGGATCAAATTGTAAACCGGCGTTTTTGCGGATTTCTTCCAGCGCAGATTTCTTGTCAGTGCCTTTTCGATACACCCGATCGGAAACCAGTGCTTCGTAACTGTCGATAATTGCCAGCAATCTTGAGAAAAAGGGAATGGCTTCCCCTTTTAAACCATCCGGGTATCCCTTTCCATCATAGCGTTCATGATGATGGCGGATGATCGATGCCACCTGAGAAAGTTCTTCTATTTCTCCCACGATTTCACTGCCAATAACCGGATGATCCCGGGCAATGTTGAGTTCGTAATCTTCCAGACTGGAGGCTTTGTTTAAAATGTTATCCGGGATGCCGATTTTCCCGATATCGTGTAAAAATGCACTGAGTTGCAAGGTATAACGGTCTTCGAGTGACAGGGTTAATTCATCAGCCATTAACATTGCCAGGTACACCACCCGCTGGGAGTGACCGGAGGTATAAGAGTCTTTCGCATCCAGGGCTCGCATCAGGGCGCGCAGCGCTTTTACCAAAATCTCTCCCTTGTTCTCATGCAGGTTCTTCGATGCCAGGTGTTTCCGTTGTAAATTCTTTTCGACCAATACCGGAAGTTCGTTTAATTTGATCGGTTTGATCAGGTAATCACTCACACCGATTTCCAATGCCTCTCCGACCAATTTCAAATCCTGTAAGCCGGTAATCAATACAATGGGAATGTCCATATACATCTTCATTAACTTTTCGGTTAATTGCAGGCCGCTGGTTCCCGGCATATTGATATCACTGATGACAAGATGAATCTCTTTTTGTTTCACAATGTCCAGTCCACCAGTTGCCGAATAGGCTAAAAAAACCTGGTAACCGTAATGTTCCAAACCATCTTTGAGCATCTCTCCATATTGAATATCATCTTCAATAACCAAAATTCTTTTCTGATTCGGCATTGTTGCTCCTGTTTAATTAAAAGCGGGGATTCCGGTAATGTCGCTTCCAATAATTAGTGTGTGGATATCGTGAGTGCCCTCATAAGTTTTCACGGTCTCCAGATTGCACATGTGACGCATGCTCTGGTATTCTGCCGTTATGCCATTAGCCCCTAATACATCCCGGGCTAAACGGGCAATCTCCAGGGCATGGAACACATTGTTGCGTTTTGCCATCGATACCTGGGTAAATTTAATTTTCTGCTGGTCTTTTAACCTGCCCAGTTGAAGCACCATGAGCTGCATTTTGGAAATTTCGGTAATCATGTAAACCAGCTTCTGTTGAACCAACTGGAAAGAGGCAATCGGTTTATCGAATTGGATGCGGGTTTTGGCATACTCCAGAGCTTCGTGATAACAAGCCATTGCCGACCCGACGGCTCCCCAGGCAATACCATAACGAGCCTGGGTCAAACATCCCAGGGGAGATTTTAACCCGCCCGATTCCGGTAAAATGTTTTCCGCCGGAATCCGGCAGTCCTGGAAGATTAATTCCGAGGTTACCGAAGCCCGCAGGGAATGTTTGTTTTTCATCTCCGGCGCGGTGAAGCCCGGGGTACCGGCTTCCACCAAAAAACCTCTGATGACGCCATCCAGTTTTGCCCAGACAACGGCTACATCGGCAATGCTTCCATTGGTAATCCACATCTTCGCACCATTCAGGATGTAGGAATTACCGTCTTTTACCGCAGTGGTCTTCATGCCGCCGGGGTTGGAACCGTAATCCGGCTCGGTTAATCCAAAGCACCCCACCTTCTCCCCGCTGGCTAATTTGGGCAACCAGTACTCCTTTTGCTTTTCCGAACCATAGGCAAAGATGGGATACATCACCAGGGCACCCTGCACGGAGGCAAAACTACGGATACCGCTGTCACCTCGTTCCAGTTCCTGCATTATCAATCCATAAGAGACGTTGTTCACTCCGGCACAACCATATTTCTCCGGAAGGTTGGCGCCTAACATTCCCAGTTCGCCCATCTGGGGGATTAACTGGCGGGGAAACTCGGCCTTTTGATAACTTTCCTCTATGATGGGCATTACATTTTCGTCCACCCATTCTCTTACCGCAGAGCGAATCATCTTTTCCTCATCTGTCAATAACTCATCAACATGAAAATAATCCGGGGATTGAAATCGTTTCATAATTTTTCCTTTGTGTTATGTTAAAGGCAAGAAATTTATCGATCCCGGATGAACAAGGCAAGATCAAATAAATTCGTGGCTATCAAGGTTCCATGTTGATGCCTAACATTATATGAATAAATATATCCCAATGTGAGCGAGTTAACGTTTAGGCAATATTAAATTTTTCTAATGTAACCAACTGTGCCGGATAGAAAGGAATGTTCAATCTTCTGACTGCTGAAATCTAAAAAAGCCGGCATGCTTGACGGAATTTCCGGGAATGATGGTGGTTGTGAGACGGAACGGCTGGTCATGCGCCATTATATAATGCCCATCCTTGGTACTTTAAACAGAATTTGTTAAATTCCCCCGCTTACAAAAAAGAACGAAAGAAGCAGCCATGATAGCCAAATTTTTCAAGTTTCATGAAAAGCAAACCACCCTCAGCCGGGAGATATCCGGCGGGGTCACCACCTTTCTGACCATGGCATACATCATCTTTGTGCAGCCGGTAGTCATGCACGCCGCCGGGATGGACCTGGAGGCGGTGCTGGTCGCTACCTGTTTGTCCAGCGCCCTGGCAACTATTTTGATGGGCTTGCTTGCCAATTATCCCATCGCCCAGGCACCGGCAATGGGACATAATTTTTTCTTCACCTACGTGGTGGTATTGACCATGGGCTATAGCTGGCAGCAGGCGTTGGGCGCCATTTTTATCTCCGGCTCTATCTTTCTCCTTCTTTCGGTACTGGGCTTGTGGGATAAGCTGATCACCGCCCTGCCGGTTTCCATAAAAAACGCCATTGCGGTGGGCATCGGGCTGTTGATTGCCATGGTGGGGCTGCAATGGAGCGGGGTGGTGGTGGATAATCCCGGCACCCTGGTCGGGTTGGGCGACCTCACCTCTCCGCCGGTGCTGATCTCTTTTCTGGGGCTGGCGGTCTTGTTCGTAAGGGGCGTCAAAACTGCCATCCTCATCGGCATCCTGGTAAGTCTGCTGGCAGGGCTGGCATCCGGTCTGGTGCATTACCAGGGTGTTGTGGGACCGGCGCCTTCCTTAAAACCGACTCTCTTTCACCTGGATATCGCCGGTGCGCTGCAAACCGGGATGCTGGCAATCATTTTTGTGTTTTTCTTCCTGGATTTGTTCGATACCATCGGCACCCTGGTGGGGGTGAGCCAGGAAGCGGGATTTATCCAAGAAGACGGTTCGCTCCCCCGTGCCCGGGAAGCACTGGTCTCCGATGCCGTCGGTACCATTATTGGCAGTCTGCTGGGCACCTCCACGGTAACCAGCTACATCGAAAGTGCCACCGGGGTCAGTGCCGGTGCCCGAACCGGCTTTGCCAATATTGTCACCGGGGTCCTGTTTCTCTTCGCCGTTTTTTTGGCTCCCCTGCTGCGCATGGTGGGAGGGGGCATTGAAACCGCCAACGGCACCCATCTGTATCCCATTATCGCCCCGGCATTGATCGTGGTTGGGGTATTCATGATGAACAACGTCTCCCGTATTGTCTGGAGCGATTTCAGCGAAGCCATCCCCGCCTTCCTGACCATCATCATCATGCCCCTCACCTTTAGCATCACCGAGGGAATTGCTTTCGGATTCATCTCCTACACCCTTCTCAAAGCTGTTCAGGGAAAAATCAAAGAAGTGCCCTGGCTGATTTCCCTGTTTGCGGTTTTGTTTATCCTGCGCTATCTCTTTTTGATGCATTAGTTGATTTGGGAAGGAACGGAGAATTTCGGGGTAGGGCGTATTTCGTGGTTCGTGTTCCATCCTGATATTATAAATCGTCAATCGCCAATCGGAAATCAGCGATTGGTTGTTGATTTATGATTAGCGATTGACGAAGTGCGATGTGCGATTGAGTATGCCTCCCAACCGGTCTATTCACTCACCTCCCGGAGCATCACCGAAGTGTATGCCGCCGGGTCATTTAAAATACCGTCTAACAACGTGCGCATGATGTAGTAAGGCTTCATCTCTATCACCTGCTGTTCCGCTATCCGGGCGCGCTCCATGCCGGAAATAAACCGGTGCGCTGAATCTATTAAAAATTCCACAAGCGGAGATTGCCACAGGTAAACGTGTTGGGAAGGATTAAAAGAGAGCAGGTATTCGGTTCCATCGATGCGCCCTTTTAATGTGTTCGGGTCCGGGAAATAGAACCCGTCGTAATTGCTGAAGCGGCGGTAGCTGTCTTCGGAAAAGAAGAAGCGCGGCTTTTCGACATACGGTCCGCCATGCTCCGGGCAGTAGGTGTCGCAGTTACCACATTCGTTGCAAAAATCGGCTAAATTGGCGATCTGGGCTTTTTTTTCTAACGTAAAGTCGCCATCATCTATCGGGATAAAGCTGCCATCCTGGTAACGGAAATTGGTAATCGGCAGGGAGCGTGCTTCGCCGGGAATGGCAAAATTGGCGGCATTGGGGCAAACCGGCAGGCATTTGTTGCAGGTCAGGCAATCGAATAGGGTCAGGTGACTATCGACCTTCCGGGGTTCCTTTCGATTCGCTGAATATTGATACTCCGGCTGCTCACTTAAACGGGGCACAATCCGTTCGGCATTGGCAACCCCGGCACCGGAAACGGCGTCTCGATGCTTTTCCGGAGCATTCGCTAAAATAAATGCTTCGATGTCCCGAACGTCGCTCTTTTCCATGGCAGTTTTCAGATTCTTTAAATAAACCGCCAGGCGGGTATAACCGCCCTCCTTCAGCAAATCGGTGCAGACGGTTATCGGTTTCATGTTGCACAATACTGCATCGGGGAAATTGCGTTTGTTGATACCTGCAGAAAAAGAGATATGAAAATCATCCCCCATCTCGCTGCGGAAGCGGTGCATGGTATTCATGGCAATGACGTGCAGCGGCACCCCGGAGAGATACATCACCTCATCTTTAAACACGGATTGGTTATTTTTCACCACCAACGTATTGGTAAACTTGGCGCCCACATGTTTGTTATATCGCCGGGCAAAATCCTGCAAGCGCTTCATCATTGCCACTGCCTCGTTAAATTGCAAATCGTGCTCAAACGCCTGCGGGTCCAATTGAATATGATGATAGCCAAGCTGCTCATGCAGAATTTCCTTCACCGCTTCATACCCTAACAGGGTGGGATTCATTTTCACGATCACATGGAGATTGTGCTCCCGAATCAGATGCTGGACGATGGCTTCAATTTCGTCTCGCGGGCAGCCGTGAAAGGTAGAAAGCGTGGCGGAGTTGGCAATGTGAGGATCAATGGGAATTTTTTTGAGATGGGCAAAACGGGGGGGGCAGGGTATCCAGCGCCCGGGCAATCTCCGCTTCGGCGTGGGTGATCCGCTGCAGCCAGTTGTGAACCGGTTCGGAGGAGATGCCCTTTAAATCGTATCCCACTGAGATATCGAATACGGTTCGGTAAAAGGGGTCCCCTTTGGGAATTCCCAACAGTTCCGTTTCTTCCAGAATTTTGAGCAGCACCCAGGCGGTCACATACTCGCGCAGGGAATCCTCCAGGCGGAGTTCCTGGGACCATTCCACGTTAAACCCGATATTGCGCACATCGATGCAGGGGCGGGGAATCTCCAGTTGATCCAGAATCTGGATGGTCTTT
>CAYYGL010000038.1:17050-30213 GCA_964471235.1 uncultured Calditrichaceae bacterium | reverse complement strand
CGCAATGATCGCAGCAGATACGCGACGGCTGCAACGTGAAAGAGATAAACAGCTGGTCGTTGCGAACGTTGCGTTCGTTGCGGTAGAACAACCGGAGTGGTTACTTTCATCTTTCAGGAATCCTTTTGAAAAATCCAATCATCATTTCTCAATTTCCGAGAAATTATTTATATTGCATCCGATAAAGTTAAATGGTTATTGATTCATTTTGGGATGAACGACCGGTGCATACAAATATCTAATAGAGCTTCCCATTAAAGGTAAGGAGTTCGAAATGGGCATTTTAACCACGGATTCGAAAGTCACTTTACAAAATATTCGCGAGCATATCGTTGGTATTGAAAAGCAGGTGCCTTTATACGATGGTACTCTGCAGCAGTACATCAACTTTGATAATGCTGCCAGCACCCCGATCCTGAAACCGGTGCTGGATAAGGTTAATGAATTTATGGGATGGTATAGCAGCATCCACCGGGGAACCGGGTTTAAGTCGCAGCTTTCTACCTATATGCATGACAAATCCCGGGAAATTGTTGCCCATTTTGTGAATGTGGACCTGGATACCCACACCATCATCTTCGGCAAAAACGCCACAGAAGCATTAAATAAGCTGGCGCATCGGCTGCCCATATCTCCCAGCCAGGTGGTGCTGGTGAGCAAGATGGAGCATCATTCCAACGACCTGCCCTGGCGTTCCCGCGCTAAAGTAGTGCATATCGACATCGATGGGAAGGGGCGTCTGATGGAAGACGATTTGATAGCCAAATTGGAAGCTCACAAAGGACGAGTTGCGGTGTTTGCGGTGACCGGCGCTTCCAATGTAACCGGCTGGATAAATGATATTCATCGTTTGGCGGAAATCAGTCATCGCTATGGAGTGCCGATTGTGGTGGATGCCGCCCAATTGCTGCCCCACCGCAAAGTGGATATGCTGCCTCAGGATGATCCCGGGCACATCGACTTCCTGGCGTTCTCCGCTCATAAAATCTATGCTCCGTTAGGTACGGGCGTGCTAATTGGTGATAAAAGTGCTTTTGAACAGGGCGACCCCGATATGGTTGGCGGCGGCACGGTAAGTATTGTCTCTTTTGATTATACATACTGGGCAGAAGTGCCGGAGAAAGAAGAAGCCGGCAGTCCCAATACGGTGGGGATCGTTGCCCTGGCAAAATCCCTGATGGTGATGGAGGAGTTGGGGATGGAAAACATTGCCGCTCACGAAGCCCGGTTAACCCGTTATATGCTGAAGCAGATGCGCGCCATCCCGGAAGTGACCATTTACGGCGGGGACGATCCGGAAGATGTGGAAAACCGGATGGGAGTCATTTCCTTTAATGTGAACGGGTTGCCCAATGCCCTGGTTGCTTCCATCCTGAATCACGAAGGGGGTATTGGAGTGCGTAATGGCTGTTTTTGTGCCCATCCCTATATCAAATGCCTCCTGAACCTCACTGATGAACAATCTAAACAGTTAGAACACAAAATTTTACAGCATGATCGTTCCGGTATTCCCGGTGCGGTGCGGGCAAGTTTCGGTATTTATAATACCATTGAAGAAATCGATGCGTTTATAGACGTGTTGAACCGGATCGTCCGCAAGGAATGGAAAGGGGAGTATGTGGAGGACCCGTTCCTGGGAGAATACCATCTGAAAGGGTATGCGCCGGATTACGATGAGTATTTCAAGCTGTGAAAAGCGTCTCGAATGAGCAGCAATGCATGTTCTAAACTTGCTGTTAGCCGTTGGCTATTGGTGCTTAATTATTCGGGGGGAGAGTTTTAGTACCAAAAGCCAATGGCGAAAATCCCAATTCTCCGTTCACCATTCAAAATTCAATCGCCATCCTTTGTTTCTCAAATTGTTTCCCCAATGTGGTCTAGTGCCTTAATAATTCCGTTTTTTTACAAATTCTTTTGTAAAATATCCTCAATGGAAAATACTAATTATAGTAGAGAAAGATATCTGAGATGAATCTGACAGGGATGAGAGCATTTGATGACTGAAGAAAAAGAACAGGAACGGAAATTTCTTCGCTTGTTAGAGGAGAACAAAGATAAAATAATGCGCCTTTGTTTTCTCTATGGGAAGACGGAAGCAGACCGGCAGGACCTCTTTCAGGAGGTGTTGTTGCAGATATGGCGTTCGTTCCCCCGCTTTGAGAATCGGGCTTCTTTTTCAACCTATCTGTATCGCATCACTTTGAATGTCTGTATGCAGCATTGTTTGAAAGGGGAAAAACGACGAAAACGACTGGTTCCGATGAATGGGTTGGAATTTATAGACATGAATCGGAGTAATCCACAGGTAATGTTGCAACAGCGGGAAGTACTGGAGGCATTATATCATTGCATCATGCGATTTGGTGAACTCGACCAATCAATCGTGCTGTTGTACCTGGAAGATTTATCCCACGAAGAGATTGCCCGGGTTGTTGGGATTTCCAGATCCAATGTCGGGGTGCGTCTTCACCGCCTGAAAAAACAACTTTTTACCTGTTTAAAGGAGCATCGGTATGAATGAGCAAGATATTAAGCAAGCCTGGCAGTGTTATCCGTCTGATAAAACCATCCACATCAAAAAGGAGGAACTGATGGAATCTATTACAGCGCAATCAGCCCAATTTAATCGGCGAATTAAGCACCGGGATTTGCGGGAAACCATCGTAAGCCTGTTTCTTGTCGGTTTTTTTGGCACTGCTATTTTTCTTACCCCTTATCCTGTGAGCAAAATCGGTGCTGCTATCATTATGCTTAGCAGTTTGTGGATTATTTACAAACTCCATTCTACCGGTAAAACTGCTGGAAATGAGGGTGTGGAAGAATCACTACAAGAACAGATGAAACGGCAGTTGAAAAGGGTTGAAGCGCAAATCTCTTTGCTGAACCGGGTCTGGCTGTGGTATTTGCTGCCGCTATCAGTGGGGGTTTTAATGTTCTATCTTCCCTTCCCGGTATCTTTCATTTCAAAAGTTATGTTTTCAGTGTTAGTTATCATACTGTTTGGTGGGATTTTTGGGCTTAATAAATATGTGGTAAAAAAATATTTGCAACCCCTTCAAAGAAGGCTGGAATTGAACCTGACTCAATCAGAGCAATCCACTGAACAGGAGTAAAATAATGGAGACAAGCCTGGTATTTGTCTATAACGCGAATAGCGGTTTATTCAACACTTTAACGGATATTGCCCACAAATTGTTATCACCGCAAACCTATGCCTGTAATCTATGTGCCATCACCCATACGCCACTTGGGATGCGCGAGGAGTGGAAGGAATTTGTCGAACAATTAAATATTCCGTTAGAATTCCTTCACCGGGATGAATTGAGGAAACAATACGGAGTGGAGCAAATAACACTTCCGGCAATTCTTTTAAAGGAAGGGGCACACCTTGGGGAATGGATAACCGCAGAGGAGATTAATGCTTGCCGGAGCCTCCCCGATTTAAAGTCCTTAATTCAAAATCGGTTAGCAGCAATTTATTGAATCCCTTCCAGGCTGGTCAGTACTTCTTCGGCAACGCCCCGCCATACGCCGGAAAAGACTTTTCTCCCTCGTTCGATATCCACCTCCAGATCAATGAGTTGCATATCCATCCGATCGAATTCCGCCTGCTTATTCCGAAATTCTCTCCACGAACCTTCTATCCAGAGGTGTTGTTCATCGTCTCCGGCTAACCAGACCCCGGCATATTTTTTCCTGCCACTTTCCCGGAAAATCTCCAGATCGACCAGCTTTAACCCTTGCTGGTCAAATTCTTTCCATTTTCGGATAAATTCCTTCTTATTGGATGTCTTCCACAACCGGTGATCGGCATCGCTTTCTACCCAGATGCCGGCGAATTTTATTTTTCCCCGCAGTACATAGGGCTCAATATCGATTAACCGATACCCTTCCGTTGCCAGGGTGTTTCGCAAAACCAGAAATGCTTTCCAATCGATATTCACTTTTACCCGGCGCGGAAGGTCCGACTCAATCCAGACACCCACAAACCGTTGCCGTTTTTGTTCATCGAATATTTCCAGATCGAATAATCGAAAATCGTCCATTTTAAAGGTTTCCCACTGGGTCTGAAACTCCGACCAACTCCTGGCTTTCCAGAGCCGGGTTTCAAAATCTCCCGGGTGCCAGATGCCGGCATAGTAATTTTTCCCCTGAATGATGTAAGGAGATACCTTTACCAGGTGCAAACCCTTCTTCTCCAGGGTCTTCTTCTTTTGTACCAGTGAGTTCCAGGATAAATCTACCCAAATCTGGTAATTGCTTTGTTGGGTTGTCTCTTCGTCAGTATAGACGACAGGGGTGCATCCACCCAGGAGAACTAACAATAGAAAAACGGAGAATAACACGAGCAGAAAGGAATTAACCCCGCCATTGTGACCGGAAAGCTTTTTAAGCGGGCGGGTTAAATCTGTTTGCCGGTGCAGGTTCTGAACGGAGCTTATCCAATTCATTATAACCCCTCTTTTGGAATGATACTCTCTAAACATAACAAGTCGTTTTAGTTGCCCGGAGAATGGGTTTTGATTAAATCATCATACACAAATCCGACAAAGTCATCCGGTTTGATAGTGCCGTTTCCCCATTGGGGGTCAAATTCTTTACTGGGATGAGCTGCCAGAACTTCCTCTCGCGTCTTTCCTTCTTTGATTAACTTTCGGACCCGGGTAGAGATGGTAACCAGTACCGACCAGTAGGTGCTTAAATCTTCGGAAGTCGACAGAGGTCCATGCCCGGGAATAATTTTGGTGTTTGCGTTTATCAAGTTAAAAATTTTGCTGACGGCATCGATGGTTCCCTGTAGAGAGCCGCCGCTGGAAAGATCAATAAATGGATACCTGCCGGAAAAAAAGACATCCCCGGTATGAATCACATTGGCATTCCGAAAATACACAATTGCGTCGCCATCGGTGTGAGCGTTATCAACATGGAAGACATAAATTTCCTCGCCATTGAGATGAAATGTAATATCCCTGGTAAATGTGATCACCGGCAGGGCAATAGGAGGAGAAGGGGGCACTTTGTTCTGAAAAAATTTGATAAACTGCTCGCTGTTCAACCGTTTGCGAACGTTCTCGTGTGCCACAATCACCACCCCGGCTTTTCCGAAATTTGCATTCCCACCGGTGTGATCCCCATGCCAGTGGGTATTCAAGATGAATTTTATGGGTTTAGGGGTAATGTTAGCAATGGCAGTTTTGATGGAATCGCTTAATTCGGCAAATTTATCATCGATTAAAAATACTCCATCACTGCCAACCGAAACCCCGATGTTCCCGCCTTTTCCTTCCAGCATATAAATCCCCGGTGAAACCCGGTGCGTGATAATCCGGTTATCCTGTCCGCTCAGGGTACTTATCAATAATAGACTGATAAGTAATACAAAAAAATGATGCTGAGTATCGAGACACATTTTATGACTCCTCCGGATGGTTTGTTTTTAGGACCACCTTAATATCATATTTCATGGCTTGAGTTGAAAATAGACGCTTACCAGGGTTTTTAATTCTACTTAAATTTCTTATATTGTACCTATTCAGCTTGACTTGTAAATTGGATGTTTTGTATTTCATTCGTTCTTCTTCATGTTCAGTGGTGTTTTTTTCACCTCACCCAACCCCTCCCGCCCCAAAAAGCGGGGTTGGGGGATGGGTGAGGTTCGTTTCAGATTCTTACGGCATTCCGACGGTCTAACGAAAGTTGACCGTCGGAACCCGGAATGACACAAACGGGCATATAGCTGAATAGTTACCATATATTTACGCCCTCCCAAGATGATGAATAAGTTGGAGATTGTCAATCTTTAAATTTGCAACCGAGAAAAACAAATGGAAGGGAAACGAATTTGTCTGTGGTCTGGACCACGGAATGTATCAACCGCGCTGATGTATGCGTTTGCGCAGAGGGATGATACGGTGGTGATTGATGAGCCCCTGTACGGGCATTACCTGTATGTGAGCCGGGCGCCCCACCCGGGGGCGGAAGAAGTATTAAACGCCATGGAAACGGATGGTGAGAAAGTGGTGAAAGAAGTCATTCTCGGGCAGTATGATAAACCGGTGGTGTTTATGAAGCAGATGGCGCATCATTTGATTGGTTTGGAGCGGACTTTTCTGAAACATACCATAAATATTCTGTTAATACGCGATCCGAAAGAGATGCTGCCGTCATTCGTCCAACAGATTCCCCATCCCACTCTCACGGATACTGCTCTGGCAATTCAGACGGAGTTATATGATGAATTGAGAAAAATGGGGCAGAACCCGCCGGTGTTGGACGCCCGGGAACTGTTGTTAAATCCCCCGGGTGTGCTCCGGGAGTTATGCCGCCAGATCGATATCCCTTTTCAAGAAACAATGCTCCGTTGGCAGCCCGGCGCCCGACCGGAAGATGGTGTCTGGGCAAAATACTGGTATCATAATCTCCATAAAAGCAGCGGGTTCCATCCCTATCGAAAAAAAAACAAGCCTTTCCCGGAACACTTGCGCCCCTTGTTACGGGAATGCCTGCCCTATTACCAGGTGCTCTATCGCCATGCCCTGAAAGCGTAAAGCGGTTTGGGGCATAAGGTATTCGGATTTAAGGACGCCAGGTGGTTGGTAAGGGATTCTTGCCAGGGAACAGCTCACGAATCTAAAAATCCTGAAACCTGCCACCTGAGTTGTGAGGATTCGTCTTTTTCTGTATCTTTCCGAAAGCCGGCGAATTATATTACGGAACCTTTCCAGGAATAGGGCGCCAAAACCGCCGCATTTGGATTGGTAGTAAAACAGCAAACAAAATTTATCGAAATCGATGGTTGGGAATGAAGATAAACTATTTCAAAAAATATTTTACCCCGGCGGAAGCACAGCGTACGCTGCCGTTAGTGAAACGGATTGTGGAAGACATTCTGAACCTCGGTTATGATCTCCGCACCCTGATGACCATGCTGGGGGATGATGCAGCGGATAACCCCCAGATTCAGGCAATGATGGAACAACTGAAGGATTATTTTCTGGAACTGGAGCAATTAGGCTGTTTTTACAAGGATTGGAATTTTTCCATTGGTCTGGTGGATTTTCCGGCAATAATAAACGGGAAAGAAGTTTTCCTGTGCTGGCGCAGTGACGAAGAGAGCATTCACTATTACCATGAAATTGAGGCTGGCTATGCCGGTCGACAGTTGATACCGGCGGAACTGTTGGCGGAGAATGGGGAGAAAAACTCGTGAAGCTGTTCTTTCGGAAAACCGGCGAGGGGAAACCGTTAATTGTGATTCCGGGTTTGTTGGGTGCGTCGGATAACTGGATGAGTACCGCAAAGGCGTTAGCTCCTAAATACGCGGTATATCTGCTGGACATGCGTAATCACGGGCATTCCCCCCATCACCCGGAATTAACTTACCCGGCGATGGTGCAGGATGTGTTGGAATTTATGAGCGATCATGAGATTCCCTCAACTTACCTGATGGGGCATTCCATGGGCGGAAAGGTTGCCATGGCACTGGCAATGCAATACCCGATGAAAGTGGAAAAATTAGTGGTGGTGGATATCCCTCCCCGCCCGGTGGTGAATCCCTATTTTGAAAGTATTTTTAAAGCCCTGCAATCTTTGGATACCCGAAGTCTGCAATCCCGCCAGGAAGCTGACAGCCATCTTGCGAAATTCATTGCCAATCCGGTAATTCGCAGTTTTTTGCTGAAAAATCTGGAGCGGGTTAAAGAAGGCGGGTTCCGCTGGCGGATTAACCTCCCGGTGATTGTAACGTATTTGCCCCATATTGCGGAATATGTCCCCATTGGCGAACCATACCCGGGACCGGCATTGTTCATTGCCGGGGGGGAATCCAATTACATTTTACCGGAGGACCGGGAAGAGATTTTAAAACGGTTTCCCCGGGCGCGGATTGTAACCATTCCCGGTGCCGGGCATTGGGTGCATTTTCAGGCTCCCCAACAATTTGTGGAAATTGTGGATTCTTTTTTGTCGGAATAGAAAAAGGGCAGGAACGGGGGAAGGGGAAATAGCATCGGTAACCACCCACCTATCATTTTTCAATAACCAACTTTAACAATCACTCCGGGGTAGGGGAGATTTCCCTGCTTATGCCACCTTTGCCGGAATATATTTTTCCAGCGCCTTTTTCAGTTTCTTGTGCCGGATTGCCCAGTGGGAGGTATGCCAGACCGGCTGACCCTCGTAAAACAAAATTACCTGGGGAGATTTGTGAGGTACCCCGGTTTCTTCGGCGATCGTTAAGGACAGCGGACGGTCTTCTATCACCAGCACTTTCCAGAAATCCGCGTTGGTACAATTCCGGGCAAATTCCCGGAATGTCTCCCGGGCGCCGGCAGATATCCCACAAGCGCTGGAATGTTTTAACAAAAAAACCGGTTTCCGGTAACTGGTCTGTAATAATTCCTGAAACTGTTGGTAGTTTTTACACAACTTGATCATTTCTGCTTCTCGTTCTGGCATCGTTTGAAGTTCATTTGTGAGTTTCTCATGATGGTATCCCTTTGAAGCCTTTAGATGAATGAGATTGGTGAATGTTACAAACTTTTGTTGAATGTAGCGGGTTGGCGTTTAACAAAATGATTTACCAAGTGCCTGTTCCTTATAGGGGTGTTTCGGAAACCCGGGGATTGATTCTTAATTTTTCCAGGCGATAGCGTAATTTACCCCGGCTGATTTTTAGTAGACGGGCGGTTTTGCTTAAATTTCCCTCGGATTTTTGAAGTGCTGCCAAAATCAACTGTCGTTCAACTTCTTCAAGGGATATGCCGTTGGGAGGGAGGTTGAAACGGATTTCGTTATCGGTGATCTGGAGCGGCATAGCTGTTTTTGCGACGGCATTGGAGCGGCTTAATTCCGAACGGCGCAGCAAATGATGAGCTTCGATCCACTCCTCTGCTTCTACCAAGACCGCCCGTTCGATAGCATTTTTAAGCTGGCGAACATTTCCAGGCCAGGAGTAGGTCTTAATCAATTCTTCTGCCTCCGGGGTTAATCCTTTGATATGTCGTTCAAATTCCCGATTAAAATGGCGGATAAAATGATTTGCCAGGATCAGGGCATCGTCCGCCCGTTCTCGTAACGGAGGAACACTGATCTGGCAGACATTCAAGCGATAATAAAGGTCTTCCCGAAACTTTTTGACTTTCACCGCTTCATAAAGATCAATATTGGTAGCGGCAATGATTCGTGTCGATACCTGCACTTCCTTTACCCCGCCCACCCGACGAAATCGTTTGTTTTCCACAGCCTTTAAAAGCTTCACCTGGAAATTTAAACTGGTATTACCGATTTCATCCAGAAAGATAGTGCCGCCATCCGCCAATTCAAACAACCCCTTCTTCTGGGTGTGTGCCCCGGTGAAAGCGCCTTTTTCATATCCGAACAATTCCGATTCCAGTAACGATTCCGGGATTGCCCCACAGTTGATATCCACAAAGGGTTGGCTGGCATAATTGCCAATGTGATGAATCAATCGGGCGACCAATTCTTTTCCCGTTCCGCTCTCCCCGACAATCAAGGTGGTGATCAGGGAACTTCTGGCAATTTTTTTTGCCTCGGATATCACTCGTTTGATCTGCGGGGATTCGCCAATAATTGCTTGTTCGAACCGATTCTGTGTCAGGGGCTTTATCACAGGTGTTTCGATTGTCATCTCATGTATCATTTTTCAACTCCTTTGCATCCGTCTCAAGTGATATTATCGGTTACCCGGTTGATATTGTTAAAATTACACCTGCCGAATAAGACCCGGTTTTTCCGGGGCAACTAACTGTTTAAGTCGTTCCCCCACCGCGTTAAAGCTCATCACGGTCAGGGCGATGAAAATTCCCGGGAAAGTAGCAATCCACCAGGCATGGAGCATCGCCTGCCGACCGTTCTCGATAATATTGCCCCAACTGGGTACCGGCGGCTGCACCCCAACGCCTAAAAAACTGAGGGTAGATTCGACCAGGATGACTTCGGCAATTTTAAAGGGGGCGGCAACCAATACCGGGGTGAGACAGTTGGGAATAATATGACGGCGGATGACCTGCCAGTGGGTTAATCCCAATCCCCGGGCTGCCAGCACAAAATCCCGCGATTTTACCGAAAGCACCTCCGCCCGGACCAGGCGGGCTGTCTCCATCCAGCTTACCAGACTTAAAATCAATACAAGATACCAGTGATTGGGATGGAACACCGCCACAATGGTAATGATCAAAAAGATTGCCGGGAAGGTCATTAAAAAATCCAGAAGCCGCATCATCATCGAGTCGATAATACCCTCCCAATACCCGGCAATGGTTCCGTAAATTAACCCGATTGTCAGGGAAAGCACCATCACCCCAAAAGCAATGCCCAGGGAAATTCTGCCGCCATAGAGCACCCGGCTAAAAACGTCCCGGCTGAACTTATCCGTACCGAAGAGATGTTGCGCGGAAGGCGGTTGGTAACGCTCCGTCAATAAATTCCCCTGGTGATTGGGATTGTAGGGGGCAATGACGTCGGCAAAGAGGGAACAGAGGGTGATAACAAGGAGAAAAGCTGACCAGATCAGAACCGATGTGGGGGTCCCCCGAAACCGGAGGCTCCGGTGCCGGAAAGAGGGGAACGATTTCGGTTGAAGAATATTTTCCGCTGCCATCGGTTTCCCTTTCAATTGATGTTCACCCTCGGGTCTACTAACGCATACAAGATATCGGACAAGAGATTGCCGATCACCACACTAACGGCGCTAATCAGAAAGGTTGCCAGGATGACCGGGTAATCGTGGCTGAGGATGGCGTTGATTGTCAATCTGCCCATACCGTTCCAGGAGAAAATGTATTCGATCACCACGGCTCCTCCCAACAAAAAAGGGAGGTATAGACCGGTCAGGGTTGCCAGCGGCAGCAAAGCGTTGCGCAGGGCATATTTGAAGAACATTTGTCGCTTTGGTAAGCCGTAGGCGATGGCGGTGCGCAGGTAATCCTGTTGGAGTACGTCTATCAAATTCCCCCGCACAAACCGGGCGGTGTAAGCAATGAAGGGGATGCTCAAAATCAGGGTCGGCAGGATCAGGTGTTTGCAGCGGTCCAGAAAGAGATGCCAGGTATCGTTCTCTGTCAGGAACATGGAACCGCTATGACTGGAAGGAAGCCAGCCTAATTTCAGGGAGAAAATCAGAATGGCAATCAATGCCAGCCAGAAGCCGGGCAGGGAGTAAAAAAACAGCAGCAGTTTATCCAAAAACGCATCCCAGAAAGTATGATGCTTAAACGCCAAAAATACCCCTAACAACATCCCCCCAATCGCCTGCACAATAAATACCACCACAGTCAGCCGGAGGGTATTGGGGATGGTTTCCACCAGCACCTCTGCGACCGGGCGGTTGTGGGTAAAGGATACGCCCAGGTTGCCGGAAAGCCATTGACGGAGCCAATCCAGGTATTGAAGATAAACCGGTTTTCCCAAACCCAATTGATGACGAATGCTTTGCACGATTTCCGGGGCGATATCCGGTCGAATGTAGATGGATGCCGGATCGCCCGGAGCGGCGTGAAGAATGATAAAAGTGAGGGTGACAACTCCCCAGACGATCAGAAGCGCATAGACCAGTCGCCGGAGCAAAAAGGGGAAAAACCTCATTTTAGTGCCTCCCGTTTCTGTGGTTTTTTACCCGCCGTGAGAGGGGAGTGGGCGGGTGCGGTCCACAAATTCTCTTCATGAAGGCAGGCTACCCGGTGTTCGCCATCTACCGTTTTTAACGCCGGTATTGTGTGAGAACAAGCCGGATGGGCAATCGGGCAACGGTCTCCAAAGGCACAGCCGGTTCCATGAATGGGATGAACCGGGGAACGCTGGAGATGGGGATGAAGCGGTGACTCAATGATCTTATCTTCCTCTTCATGGATGAAATTAGCGGCGGATAACAATATCCGGGTGTACGGATGACGGGGCGAGTCAAAAATTTGCGATTGGGTGCCGATTTCCACAATTTTGCCGTGATACATGATGGCGATCCGATCTGCGATCCGGCGAACCACGGCAAGATCATGGGTGATCAGCAGGATGGTTAGTCCGAACGTCTGCTTCAGGCGCATCAACTCTTCAAGCAACCGGTATTTGATGGCATTGTCCAGGCTGGATGTGGGTTCATCAGCGATCAACAGCCGGGGTTGCATGATCAATGCCCGGGCAAGTGCCACCCGCTGCCCCTGCCCTCCGCTGATTTCCATGGGATACCGATGGAGCAATTCCGGGGGCAATCCGGTGATTTCCAGGTATCGGCGGATAATTTCCGGTGCCGCTTCCTGCCGATATGCCGAACTCTGGCGAACCGCTTCCGACAGAATTTGAAAAACATTCATTCGGGGGTCAAACGCCTGGAGTGGATTTTGAAACACCATCTGAAACTGAGCGCGTAACGGTCGGAAGGTCTTTTCTGACATGGCAAGCAGGTCTTTCCCATTATATAAAATTTTACCGGAAGTGGGTTCGATTAAACGAATCATACATTTACCCAGAGTCGATTTTCCCGACCCGGATTCTCCGACGACTGCCAACACGTCTCCCTGGTAAATGTCGAATGAGACGTTCGATAATACCGGTGTGCCGGCCGATTTGGCGAACAGGGATTTTCCAACCCGGTATACTTTGGAGAGATCGCGGATTTGGAATAGTGGCAATTTCATTTTTCCCACCTCCCGTCAATATTGAACGGAACCGAGCCCGGTTGGAAGAGGTCGTCGTTATTCGGGATCGGGTGCCCGGACAATAATTCCCGGGTTATTTCATGTTGCGGGTACTGCAGGATGGTGTCGGTGTCGTCACATTCCACAATAGTTCCGGCATTCATGATGGCGATTCGTTCTGCCAGCCGGGCAACCAGCGGGAGATTATGGCTGATAAAGAGCATCCCAAAGCGATATTGAGTTTTCAACCGCCGCAGGAGCCGGATGATTTCCACCTGTGTTGTGACGTCCAGTGCACTGGTAGGCTCATCGGCAATGATGACCCGGGGTGAACAGCTCAATGCCATGGCAATCATCACCCGCTGAGCCATGCCCCCGCTGAGTTGATGGGGGTACTCATCGACGCGCTCCTCGCGCGCCGGGAGGCCGACCTTGCCCAGCATCTCCACGGCGCGCTTGCGCGCCCCCCATCCCGCGACTCCCCGGTGCAGGGCTACTGCTTCGGCGATCTGG
>CAYYGL010000038.1:0-17040 GCA_964471235.1 uncultured Calditrichaceae bacterium | reverse complement strand
TCGATAAATTTTTTCCGGCATGGGGAGATGAACGGTTTCTAACAATTTTCTGGCATGTTCCCGGGCAGTCTTTTGACGTACCGGTAAGTGTGCTCTGATAACATCGGCTATTTGCTCTCCCACCGGAATCACGGGATTCAGCGCCCCGACGGCATCCTGAAAAATCATGGCAATCTCTTTCCCCCGTATTTGCCGAATTTCCCGAGGAGGCATTCGTAACAGATTTTTCCCCTGAAAAATGATTTCTCCGGATAAAATTTGCAGCGTGGGGGGGAGAAGCCCTAAAATGCTCAGGGCGGTAAGGGTTTTACCGGAACCGGATTGCCCGATCAAACCCAGTACTTCATTCTGCCGGATGGAAAGGGTAATATCATTCAACAACCGGGTTTGACCGCTTATCTGGTCAACCGCTACGGTCAAATGAAAAATCGTTAACAACTCTTGCGATGTGGCTGCCTTATTTTTCATGGGCATATCTGAAATATTTCCCTTCCCTGGTTATCGTTTGCTAATTTGTTTCTCCGGCGCAGCTTCGTACCATTTTTCTAAGTTATATAAAGAACTGAGTGGGATGGGGGTGACATTCCGAAAACGGGAATCTACTGCAACGATCCGGTCTATCCAGAACAAGAAAGTATACGGTTGATCGTAATACACCCGTACTTGCAATTCTTTCCAGATGTTTGCCGCTTTATTGCGGTTCAATTCTTCCCTGCCGGCTTCAATTAAGGCATCCACCCGGGGGTTGGCATAGCCGGTATAATTGAACCAATTGGTAGCCGAAGAATGGAAAATCGGGGTAGGGTCAATAAATAATGAGGTGTTCCATCCGCCGATGTATGCCTGGAATTTTTTCTCCTTCAGGTCTTTCAGTAGCGCGGTCCATTCTTCCAGTTGAATATCCATTTTGATGCCTACCTGTCGCAACTGTTCCTGCATAACCACGGCAAGGTCGGCTTTGATCGGGTTGGAAGCATCGGTTTTGAGAACGAATTGGAATCGTCTGCCGTTTTTATCCAGCCATCCGTCTCCGTTATGATCTTGCCAGCCCGCTTTTGCCAATATCTCACGGGCTTTTTGGGGAGAATAGGGAAGAGGATGTAAGGTGTCGTTATATGCCCAGGAGATCATCGGGGGAATATGCCCCACACAGGCTTTGCCATAGCCGTTGAGCAATGCCTTGATAATCTTTTCCCGGTCGATGCTCATGGTGAGGGCGCGGCGGACCGGAACGCTGGAAAACGGCGGAAAGGATTCGTTCCAGGCGGTATAATAATATAACCTGCCGGAGACCGGGTACAGGCGAATATTCGGGTTGGCAGCCTGTAGTTCCGGAGCCTCACCCGGGGGAACCCCGATCACCATATCAATTTCCCCGGTTTTTAGCTGGGTTAACAAATTGGTGTTATCCGGTATTATTTTAAAAATAACCCGCGCCAGGTAAGGTTCATCCCCGAAATAGTTCTCGTTAGGAACCAATTCGATGTATTGTTGCGAAACCCATTTTTTGAGTTTAAAGGGTCCGGATGCCAGCGGCATTCTCCCGATCTTGTGCGTTCGCAAATTTCGGCGATCTGCCTGTTTCAGCAGGTGTTTGGGCAGAATTTCCCCGGCAGTGTCAAAAATTTCATACGGATAGGCTTTTTTAAAATGGAATTGAACTGTGTACGAATCCACCACGGTAACTTGTGAGATAAACTCAGCCATATCCCGGGCAGGGCTGGCGACCACGGAATCCATGATCAGGTCAAAGGTAAACTTCACATCTTCGGCGGTGATTGGCACGCCGTCCTGCCAGCGGGCACCTTTGCGGAGATGGTAGGTCAGGGTGTGGTACTCATCGGATTGTTCCCAGCGGGTCGCCAATTCGGGTTCGAATTCCGATTGAGCGTTCAGGTCCGCCAATCCCAGGAGCATCAAATGGCCGATCTCCTGGGCATAGACCGTCTCACTGAACAGCGGATTAAAGGTGTCCACATCCCGGGGAATACCAATGATGAGCGTGCCGCCCTGGCGAGGATGGGAGTGGGCGGTGTCCGAATTTGCCGGTGCTGGCCGGTTGCCCAGCAAAATAAGATAGCCGACAAGCAAAGAAATGATAAAAATGACGGGTAGGATGATTTTTTTCATCGTTACCTCCCTGTAATTAAATTTTTCACATCGACGTCCCTGTCGAGTGTCCCTGTGACGGGTAGATAGGGAAAATTTTTAGAACGATTCAGCCCCAGAGTTCCCGGAGGTTTCAGAAAAGGAATTCAGGGGAAAAGCCGGAAATAACGCAATAACTTCGGCAAAATTTCTTGTTATCCCGTTTTTTGATAAATTTTTTCATATTCTCAATGACCTCTGTGCTCTCTGGTGCAAGACAACTGAATAGTTGCCAATTTTTTTGAGAACCAGCCGTCGAGATTGCAATCTGCTTACGATACAAGTGAGTTCCGTTTGTATCAAAAAGCAGGATACCGGATGAATCCGTCAGCCGGTTTCGCTGTAATCCGAACCGGCAGCGAACGCCGGATTCTCAAAGCGAAAAATTGTGTACCCCAGTTTGATGAGCGTTCCATCCATCAGCCGTTCTTTCCCCCGGATGGGGGAGCCATTAATGAAAACGCCGTTTTTACTGTTCAGGTCTTCTATCCAATGCTCGAGATCCTGCCGGAAAATCGTTGCATGATGCTTCGATATTTTTTTATCACGCAGGATAATATCATTATCGGTATCCCTGCCGATGGTGATTTGTTCCTTCTCCAGGGAAAAGGCGATTTCGTTTTGTTCTCCATAAAGCATTACCAATCGGGGACCCTTATGCAACTGTTCCGGAAGTCGATTCCCACATTGGGTACAAAACCGATTATCTGGCCGGTTCTCAAAACCACATGACAAACAGTGCTTTTTTTTCATCCCTCATTCTCCGCTGGGTGGTGGGTTATTTGACCGGTTGATTTCGTAATTTTTCCAACATTTCCAGGGCAGCCGGATGCGCCGGATTGTTTGCCAATACCTTCTCAAACATATTGACGGCTTCTGGGAAATCGCCCTTTTTAAAGTAGACCATCCCCAGGTTAAAATGAACATCGGTGAGTTTCATCTCCACCTGGGTGCCTCCCATTATCCCTTCCTTTGCTTGCAAGTTATAACCACAGTTTCCGCAATAACGGTCCTCCGGTTCATTTTGAGTGTTGCAGCGTGGACAGTACCTTTCCATTATGTCTTTCTCCGTTTTCATCTATATCATCATGGAAGTTGTGTGTCGGTTTCTTTCAGGCTGGGCGTCGGTATTGTCTGTTTGCCGGAAGGAAGTTGGTTGACAAGCGGCAACACCAATTGGAACGTAGTGCCGACTCCTTCTTTTGATTTCACCGCCAGGTTGCCGCCCATCCGGCGAACGATATCTGCACTAATGGATAGCCCGAGACCGGTTCCTTTGCCGCGTGGTTTGGTGGTAAAAAATGCCTGAAAAATATTTTTTAAATGTTTTGGTTTGATGCCGGAACCATTATCGGTGATTTCTACCAGGGCAAAATATGGATAAGAGAGAAGAATCTTTTCCCATGCCTCGGCGGATTGACAATGAATCGGGCTGAATTCAGTCCCCTTTTGGAACCATGCGCAGTTTACCCGGCGAGAGGTAATTACCAGTAAATTACCATTGGAGTGCATTGCGTCAAAAGCATTCTTCGCCAGATTCAGAACGATTTGAATGATCTGATAAGGGTCGCCGTTTACCGGAAGCTCCCCTGTTTCCAACTCAATTTTGATTGAAACGGTTTTTGGCTTTAAAATTTGGATAGTCTCTAAGGCTTCCCGGACCACTTTATTGATATCAAATTCCTGAAAACTTTCGGTACCTTTATAAGCCATTTTTCGGAAGCGGATCAGATATTCGGACATCAGTTGGGCATTTTTATGAATAATTTGAAAAAAATCTTTGAATCCCTCGGAAGGATTCATCTGCAAAGCCAGTTCCGCATGCCCGGAAATAATCATTAACGGGTTGCTGAGTTCATGCACAATTTCGGAAATAAATTGCCCAATTGATGATAATTTCTCCATGTGGATCAACAAATTCTCTTTCTGAGATAATTGAGAATACATATTCTCTAAAGCGACGAATTTCTCCTGCAATTCTTTATAGGCAATTTCTTTCTCCCGTTCGGTTTGTTCCAGCACGCCTTCCAGGTTTTTGTATGCCAGTTCCAATTCATCCAGCAGGCGTTGGTTTTCAGCGATCAGTGCTTCTACCGTCGGTGATAAGGTCGTTTCCGGGATGATCCCGGCTCTTTTCTCTTCGATCATATTCTAAACCGTTTCTTGGGTTATGGGGTTCACCAAAAGCTGCTGATACAATGCGTTCGCTTCTTCAGCCTTTTGCAGTATATTTATTTCCCGGTAAACTTTTTCAGCCTTTTTAAGGTATGTTCTGGCTTGATCAATATAGCCGAACTCACTACATATTGTGCCATAAGCCAGGTAACCGTCCGCCATCCCCTCCTGAAAATTTTTCTCTTCATTGATGGCGATACTTTCCTTCAAGTATTTTTCAGCGCGGGCAAAATCCCCACGTCTCCCGGAAATTAGCCCAAGGATGATGTTTGCTTCCGCCAGGCTTAATTGATCATCCATCACCTTGAATATTTTATAAGCCTGCATTGTGTTTTTCCTGGCTGCTGAATATTTCATCATTTCCAGGTACGCTTTTCCAATGTTTACATAGGTTAAGGCTCTTAAGTGCTTATCTTCGACACTCCTGGCAAGCTCAAGGCACTTATGAAAGTTTTCGATTCCTTTCTCCAATTCACCCATTTCGGAATAAGTAATCCCAATATTATGATAAACACGCGCTTTATATTGATCATTATTTCTTGAGTCGAAGATTTTCAATGATTGCTGATAACGTTGAAGGGCTAATTGATATTCCCCCCGGCTGCTATAAATGATACCAAGGTTCATGAGCGCATGGGCTTTATCATTTTCCCCCATTTCACTATCAACCGCTTCGGTTGCATTCTGGAAATAAGTTAAAGCCTCATCGTGGTTCCCTCTTTGAAACATGATGACGCCCATATTGTTATACACCCGGCTTAAAACATTTGGAACGGATTCCCTTTTCACCACCTCCACACATTCCTGGTATTTTTCCATCGATTTTTCCCATCGCCCTAACTTGTCATAAACCCGGCCGATTCTCAATAACGCATCGGTGAGGCGCCTGTAATTTTTATGTTCTTGACTGATCTGCTCAAGCATCCGATAGGCTTTTAAGCTGTTCTGCCACATTCCGGTTTCTTCGTAAGATATTCCCAACATAAAATACAAATCCAACCAGGATTGCGACTCGGGTAGCAAATCGTTACGGGATTCCAACACTGTTAATAAATCTTCAAAAAAATGGCAGGCTTCGCGATAGGCAGAAATTTTGAAAGCACGTTGTCCGGCTTGGAACAGCAAAGGCACTGCTCTGGTTAACTCTCCCCCCTTCAGGAAATGATGGGCAACTTCCCCGGTTAATGCACCGAATTCCTTCCCAAAGTAGTTCTCCAGGAAAGAAGCGATCATTCGATGATATTCACGAGCTAAGGCTCCGGGGATTTCGTTATAGAGAATTTCCCGTAACATGGGATGTTCAAATTGATAGCCTGTTTCGGTCGAACTCAATATTTCTAACTCCCGTTCTATTCGCTGGAGGAGCTTTAGCAGTTTAATTTTAGGAATTTCGGTGACGTTGGAAAGAATGGACACATCAAACTTCTGACCGATGACACTGGCGATTTGTAGAATTTCACGTTCCTCCTCCTCCAACTGAATGAGTTGCCGTAGAAAAACGTCCTCTACTCGATTGGGAACCTCAATCTGTTTTCCGTTTAATTGATCGTGCCAGTTACCATTCTTCAGAACAATCTGATTATTTTCCCGCAATAACTTAATGGTTTCCAGGATAAAGAAGGGATTTCCCCGGGTTTCTTTAAAGAGCAATTCATAAAAATCTTCTGAAAAAACCGTATTGGTGAGCACCCCATCAATCAGGTTATCGCATTCTTCCCGGGTTAAGCGTTTCAGAGACAGTTCGGTAAAGGTGCCTTCTCTTCTCATGCGGGACAGAATGTCAACAATCAATGCCGGTTTCCCATTTTGGTGAAGGTCATACCGATCGGAACGGGTGATACCCAGTAACAACACCCGGGAATTATTGAGGTGGCGGGACAGATAATGGAACAATCGTAAGCTGGCTTCATCTGCCCATTGTAAATCATCAAGGATTAAAATGATGGGGCGAAGAGTTGCCAGAAATGAAATCAGATAACGGATTCCCTCCAGGAGATTGTATTGAGTGGGATTTGCCGGGGAGCCATCTTCTTTGGCAGGCGCCGTGAAGGTAGTGGTAAATCGTTCTGTAAATTCCATCAGCAAGGGCACTTTTTCACTGACCAGTTGTTTCAATTGCAACCGTTCTGTTTCCGGAAGGCTATAGCTGTCCGTGCTGAAGAAGGTGCGGAATGCCTCAATATAGGGGAGATAAGCATCCATCCCATCCTGGTAGAGGCTGGCGCCATATAATGTCCAGGCATGGTTTTGTTTTCCGTATTGCTGGAGTTTGGCTGCCAGGGTCGTTTTTCCAACCCCGGCTTCTCCGGAAATAACCACTGTTTGCCCAAAGCCTTTAAACGCCCGATTAAAAAGGGTAATAAGGGTACTTAACTCCTTTTGTCGACCGATAAATACGCTGCGAAGTTTAGTCGAGCTGTCGTTGTCAAAAGCAGGCTGATGATCATTGCCAGAGAGTTCTTCCATTGGAAGTTTCAATTCCGGAAAAGAGGATTGTCCCTGGGAAAAGGAGTGTTGAATGGCATTCAAGGCATTGTAAAAACTCCTGGCATCTTCCCATCTCTTCTCCCGGTTATTGCTCAATGCTTTCAAAATAACCTGTTCCAACTGGTTGCTCACTTTTTCATTGTAATGAGAAGGTGGGGTAGGAGATTCATTCAACTGCTTATACAGAATTGCTACCGGGGTTTCTCCTTCATAAGGGAGATGGTGCGTCAGCAATTGGTATAGCACCACTCCCACAGAATAGATATCGCTGCGGATATCCGGGTCTTCGCCCAGCATCTGTTCCGGGGGCATGTATTCGATGGTGCCCAGGACGTCGCCGCTGGCTGTAATCCCTTTCATTGCCGACATCTTCGCAATGCCAAAATCAAGAATTTTTATCGTGCCATCCCGGGTTACCAGAATATTATCCGGCTTGATATCCCGATGCAAGATTCCTACCCGGTGGGCAGCTTCTAATCCTTTTAGAATTTGCACAGTGAATTCCAGGGCATGAGGGATCGGAAGGGAATTATCCCGGTTAATATGTTGCGCAAGGGAAGTCCCCGCCACATATTCCATCACGATGTACCGAGATTGCTCGATGCGCCCAACTTCATAAATCGTGACAATGTTGGGATGAACCAGTTTGGCAACGGAGCGTGCTTCCCTCATGAACCGTTCATCATTTTGGGAGATCGTCAGAAGGTGGGGGTGCATTAGTTTTATAGCCACATGGCGTTCCAGAACGGTATCAAGTGCCTTGTACACGGTGCCCATGGCACCAACACCAATCTTTTCAACGATTTTATAATGTTTAATTTGATCCATCTCTTTCCGAATCTCTCTCTTTTAATGATATGATAGCCCGGTTTCACCACCTTTTTGCTTTTCCATTATTGAGACACCCGTTTTTCCAAACGTCCGGTTACTCCCAACGCCTTTTCCGTTAGTCCTATTTTCTTAAAATTGTCCCGGGCACGCTGCAACCATTCGTTTCCCCGGGCGCCATCGTGCAAAGCCTCGAAAAGTAATCCGATTTCGTATTCAGTTTCGGCAATTCCCAGGAAATTGTTCAACTGATTGAACTTTTCCAGGGCGGTAAAAAGGTGCTCTCGCGCCGAATTGTAATCCCCCTTTATCCTGTCCAACATCCCCTGAACCCGGTAATACTCTGCCATGCCGGGTCCATCATGAAGCCGTTTCAACAATCGCCCGGCTTTTGTGGTGTATTCTTCCGCTTCCTCCAGATGCTGTAAATTAATCAGAGCTATCGCCCGGTTCAGGAATGTGGTGGATTTTAACGGTACCAGGCCCATAGTATCCGACACATGGAGACTTTTTCCATAGAACTCATTTGCTTCTTTCCAATTGCCCTCCTCCGCATAGGTAATACCAATGTTGTTATACACTCGTGCCAGACCGTAATTGTCGCCATTTTCTTTATAAACCGGGATTGCTTGACTATAAAGGGCGATTGCCCCAATCCGGTTACCTAAAATATTTTGAACCACACCCATATTGTTGAGAATGTTTGCCTGACTCATTTTGTCATCTGCTGCTTTTGCCAGTTCTAATGCGGTTTGATAATGTGAGAGCGCCTTTTCAAATTCGGATTGTTCGTTGTAGATATTGCCCATGCCAATATGCGCCAGGGTTTTTAGTTTATGATCGGTTTGATGGGCATCCTCGAGTAATACTTTTCGGAAACTTTTGAAGGCATTCTGATAATCACTCAATTGAACATGGGTTAACCCCTTATGGACCAGGATTTCCCCGATAAAACTCGTTGCGTTTAAGTCGCGACTGAGTTGCAGTGCCTGGTTATATAATTCCAACCCTTTTTTCCGATCCCCCAGGACTTTTGTCAGCCAGGCGATTCGTAATAGAATGGGTAATGTTTCACTCTTTTGGGTGAACGGTTCCAGTTGTTCCAGAATTGAGAACGCTTTGCGATAGAAATGATTTGCTTCGGTTAACGCAAAATTACCCAGTGCCAAATCCCCGGATTTTTTTAAATATAGAAACGCCTTTTCATATTGATTTGTCTGAGAATAATGATAACCCAATAATGGAACCTTGGCAGAAGCAGATAAATAATCACAGGCTTCAATGGTTGCGGCAATTTTTAAATGCATCCTTTGGGTGTGCGCTTTAGCCAAACGTTCCCGGATTCCCAACTGTACACTTCGATGGTGGAATTTGAAATGAATGTCATCTAACCCACGGAGTAGTTTTTGCTCTCTCAAATTTGCCAAATCCTTCAGGATAACCACCCGGGATTGTCGGAACAGGTCAGCCAATATGCGATAGTCAATTTTTTGATCAAACAAGGCGGCATATCGCAGAAGGTTCTTTTGCTTCTCCGGGAGACCGCGTTCAAACAATTCCATACCGGCATGATAAGGAGTTCTCGGGAGCAACCGGGTTATTTCTTTTTCCCCAAAATTGTCCCGGTTAATCCAGATACCATTTTCCGGATAGACAATTCCATTCCGAACAAGATTTTTCAATAATTTCAGCAAGGTTGCCGGAAGACCACCGGATAATTCTTTCAGGATTGGAACAAACGAATTTGAAAAATCACTCTGCTGAAAGGTATGGTATAATAACTCTCGAATTTGCCGGGTGTTAAAACGTTTTAGCTCTATCCGCCGGATAAGCTGATCCCGATTCATTCGTTTCAGGATATCCGCATATACCGGGATTTTATCAGGGTTGTTCAGTCGACCATCCAGACGAAGCGTAAGCACTATCATAATTTTACTTTCGATAATGCTTCTGCTTAAATAATGGATAAAACGCCAGGTGGTAGCAGAAGCAAAATGGATATTCTCGAGCAGTAAAACGATAACCTTGTGCCGGGCAAGGTCTAACAAATGGGTTACCAGCCGCTGTTGCACCAGATGGTTCCTGGAATGAACCGTATAAAAGGAGGTGAGATTCGACGGCTCTCCATATTCGGACGGTTGGGGCTTTGGAAGCGTTTTTGCGATAACTCTTTGCTTTGTTGAGTCTTTCAGTTGTTCCAGTAATTTCCAGAATGGGCGGTAAGGCTGGTAATACTCCGTGCGCTCAAAATCTTTTTCCGCAATTGCCACATTCTGTTTGCGGACCAGATGAATTAATTCTTTCACCAACCTGCTCTTACCTGTGCCGGCTTCACCGCTAATCAGAACAAAGCTTCCCACTCTGTTCCGAGCCTGCCCTAACAGGTCTAACATCTGCTGAATTTCATTATCTCTTCCGGTAAAAACCCGGTTTAGTTTATCCAATATCTTAATCCGGGCTTCAGAAATAGTTGGATCTGTTAATGGTGGGGCGGTGTGCATGAGTTTTTGTCAGTCCCTTGACATTGTGTTTTCCTTTACGATAACCCATACCGAATTGAAACAGTTTTCGGGTTACCATCAATATCTCATTATCGCTAAGATTAATAAGAGCTTTAATAGTAATATTTTCCGGGAGATATAACCTGAATAATTCATCCCAACGTGCTCCCGTCTCCAACAGCGTTACGTTTGCCAATGACAATGTCATCCCGAGGGGATCACGTTGTGGCGGCATCAAGTTGTGATTGGCGGGATAAACCACAGAGCACCCAGAGGATCATGGGATGTTTTTCTTCAAATGAAAGCATAAAAGGTGGGGGTATTGCATTCAGCCAATGATGTTCACGCAACACCCCGTAGAACATTTTGTTTTTATCCATTCGCTGTGTTCTCCGTTATGTTCTTCTTTTCTCTGTGGTGAAATCATTCCGGATAAGCAAAAACGCTCGACGGGATTAACGTCGGAACATTTAATTGGCACGCTCGAGGACTTTTGACATATAGGCGAAAAAAAACCTTCTCCCTCGCTGGTAAAGCGAAGGAGAAGGAGGCGGGGAGGGGTAGTTATGAAAAGATATTGTAACCTTGAACCGGGTTCTTTAATGATTCAACTGAGGCGATCAGTCACCGGATAATGCATATCGGGAGAAGTGAGGAATCCGGGCATTTTTAACGATAACATCTCCCTCCATCACATTTACGATAACAGTATCTCGCTCCATTCTCTCCCAGGTTCCGGTATCGGTATTGTCATAGTAAATATCAATCGTGTTGGGATCGACATTGCTCAAGTCTAAACCGGTAGCATGTATATCCAGAAGGGCAGGCTCACTGAAAATAATCCCATGCGGTCCGAACGTAATTGCAAAGATGGAGTCATCTATCGACATGGATAACATTCTATCTTCATCAATCGCTCCTGGTAAAATTGTTAGTTTACACTCAGGTCCGTTATCCCCGTCATAATCCAAATTGAGTTCCCCTCCGTTTTGTACGGTTACCCAGGTAGAATCCTGGTATAACTTTAAAAATGCACGGGATTGTTTAGCAAACGGTATTAATTTGATTTGCTGCCTGAGGTCCGGTGAGTGAGATGAAACGGAAAACGGATCTCTATCTCTGGAACAATTCGAGAGCATCCATCCGATTAACAGAAACAAAATGAGGGTGAGAGAACGTTGTGTGGACCAATTTTTCACAGTTCTACCTCCTTGTAGAATTAAGGTTACGGGTAATTTTATTTAACTCTTCCAATTCATTTTATTTTTCTCCATTTGTGTTACTACTTAGCAAAGGGAGTGCCATAAGCCGGTATATATCCACCAAAAACTCTCAGGTCTTTTCTTTTCAAAGAGTTATAAAAATGATTCGTTGAAAAAAACAGGGCAGGATTTGTTGAAAAGGTTGGCTGAAATCAACCGGGAATGGCTGATTAACGCCAGGTGGCTAATTTCAGCCAGAGACGAAGGGGAAACAACGAAGCTTATTTCATCTGAAATACCTGTTGCGCCCAATCGATGGCATTTAGATATGTTTTGTTTATCAACAGTTCAGGCAGGTTGAATTTTTTACCCAAATGGAAACAGGTGTTCCAATCACCTTTTTCCATTGCCAGGATCATCTCCAGTACGTGGCGATAGGGGGTGGGTTCTCCCAATAATGCCTGTTTAATTTGTTCGGTCAGGGGCAAGGTGCTCAGAATCTCCTGCATGGGACGATCAATCAAAGCATCGATGGTAGAAAAAAGCCCTGTTAAGAACAGGTCCGAAGAACAAGGGTTCATTCCTGCTGCCGGAGCAAGATCTTCACAAAACCGTGCCCGGATGAGAGACACTATCAATAACTCCAATGGTTTATCTGCTCCCATCCTGTTTAAACTGATCACGGTTATCCATTTCCGAACCTCCTGTAGCCCTAATAACACCAATGCCTGATGAATGGATTGAATATCGTTGCGAATCCCAATGGCGGCAGAATTGATGAATTTTAACAGTTTGTACGAGAGAGAAACATCCTGCTTCAAAATAGATTCTATCTTTGCAAAATCTACATCCGGTTGATGTATTTCCTGAAGCATCTGGAGATAGGTGTGTTTATAGCCCGGAACTTCCCGCCCGGAAACAATTTCCGGCTTGCTGAAAAAATATCCCTGGAACAAACTATACCCCATGGAAAGCGCCTGCTCAAATACATCCCGGGTCTCCACCTTCTCTGCTAAAAAAATTAAGTTCTTCCGGGCATATTGGTGAATCAACTGACGACATTCGGCAATGGAAGAGAGCATAAAGTCAACTTTTATCACATCGGCAAATTCCATGAGCGGTAAAAAGTTTTCATTAAATACAAAATCATCCAGGACAATTTTATAACCGTTTTTTTTCATCTTCCAACACGCATCAATGATGTCCTGTTCCGGTGCCACTGTCTCCAGAACCTCGATTGCCAGTAACCGGGAAGGGAATAGAGAAGCAATCTCATCCAGTAGCAATTTACGGGTAAAATTGATAAATGCCGGTTTCCCGCGAGTAAGTTTTTCCATGCCAATCGACAAAAAGCTGTTCGATAGGACCGAAAAGGATGCTTTATCTCCATCGATTTCGGAAAAGAAATTTTGAAATCCATTGCGGAATAAAAGTTCGTAAGCCACTACTTTTCGGTCGCGATTAAAAATCGGTTGACGAGCTACGAATACCTCCATATCTACTCCAATTTCCATTTGTTCTTGATAAAGTGTCGCCCGGGGAGAATATTTCATAAGAGACAATTTATGAAACGGCAATCCTGACAATCTTTCGGTTGCGGAGCCATACATTTTTATATAGCTTATATCCCTGTGAATGGATTACCGGCAGGAGATGAACTTTCCGGATAACCGGAATCAACCTAAAATTTCAGGAACCATATCTTTAGACCTTTATAAACATCGGAAACATTCGATGTGCGTGATATTATTCTTTCTTTTAACCAACTACGAGAAATGACATGAATTCAACCCACATAAAGCATCATAAACAGAGATTCGTTTATCGTTATTTCAATGTGTTGTTTTATGTAACATTGTTGATGTTAACCATAACCTGCTCCAAGGGTGAAGGAGATGATAGAGCAATGAAAGAGAAAAAAAATGTGCATTATAATCGCTTAATCCATGAGAAAAGCCCCTATCTGTTACAACATGCTACCAATCCGGTAGATTGGTATCCCTGGGGAGAAGAAGCATTTCGGGCGGCAAAGGAACAGGACAAACCCATTTTTCTTTCTATTGGCTACGCTACCTGTCATTGGTGCCATGTGATGGAGCATGAGTCTTTTGAGGATTCCACCGTTGCGGCGTTAATGAACCAGACGTTTATCAGCATCAAGGTAGACCGGGAGGAACGACCCGATATTGACGATATTTACATGACCGTCTGCCAGATGTTGAACGGCAGTGGGGGCTGGCCGCTCACAATTATCATGACGCCCGACAAACAGCCCTTTTTTGCCGGCACTTACATACCCAAAAAGTCCTATTTTGATCGGATCGGGATGCTGGATTTGATTCCCCGGGTGGCTACATTGTGGAAAACCGACCGTCAGAAGTTGCTGGAGTCTGCGGAGAAAATTAGCAAGCATCTGGGCAACAGCGTTGCCACACCGCCCGGCAAGCAAATCGGCAAAGAAGCCCTTCAGCAGGCAACGGAATTATTAGCCAGTCGGTTTGATGACCAATACGGCGGATTTGGTGAACGCCCCAAATTTCCCACCGCTCACCAGTTAATGTTTTTGCTCCGGGAATATTACCGCAGCGGGGACGCCCACACCCTGGAGATGGTGACCAAAACACTGGACCACATGCGGATGGGGGGAATTTATGACCATATCGGTTTTGGGTTCCATCGCTATTCCACTGATGAGAAGTGGCTCCTGCCCCATTTCGAGAAGATGCTCTATGATCAAGCGATTAACGGAATGGCGTACACCGAGGCATTTCTGGCTACCGGGAACGAAAGCTACCGGCAAACCGCCCGGGAAATTTTTACCTACGTGCTGCGCGATATGACCGATACCCGGGGTGGATTTTACTCCGCAGAGGATGCCGACAGCGAAGGTGAAGAGGGAAAGTTTTATGTCTGGAGTAGGGATGAGATTATGGATGTTCTGGGAAATGAAGCCGGGGAGTTGTTTTGCAACGTCTATTCAATTGAGAAAGGGGGCAACTTTCGGGAGGAAGCCAGTAAGCGTCAGACCGGTGCCAGTATCCCCCATTTACAAAAACCGTTGAGTGAGTGGGCGAAAGAATTAAGCATGCCCTTGGAAACGTTACAGGCAAAACTGGAAGATGCCCGTCAAAAGCTCTTCGAAGTACGGGAAAAGCGGGTGCATCCTCTCAAAGACGACAAAATTTTAACCGACTGGAACGGGTTGATGATAGCTGCCCTGAGCAAAGGTGCCCGGGCATTTGATGAGCCCGCCTATGCCGATGCTGCCCAAAAAGCAGCGGATTTCATCTTAACCACCATGAAAGACGAGCAGGGGCGATTGCAGCATCGCTACCGGGAGGGAGAAGTCGCCATTACCGGGTTTCTGGATGATTATGCTTTTCTGACCTGGGGGTTGATAGAACTTTATGAAACAACCTTCGAGACCCGGTATTTGCAGGCTGCCCTGGAACTAACCGACCGGGTGCTTACCCATTTCATTGATAAGCAAAACGGCGGATTTTTCTTTACCCCGGATGATGGTGAACCACTGTTGGTGCGTAAAAAAGAAGTCTATGATGGCGCCATTCCCTCCGGTAACTCGGTGATGGTGTATAACCTGGTACGGTTGGCACGGATGACCGGGCGAAGCGAATTTGAGGAGCAGGCAGCCAATGTCGGGAAAGCTTTTTCCGAAACCATCAACCGATATCCTGCCGGATATACGGTATTGTTAATGGGGGTGGATTTTGCCATCGGCCCGGCTTACGAAGTGGTGATTGCCGGAAACCCGGACAGGGAGGATACCCGGAAAATGGTGCAAGCCATCTTTCATCGGTTTATTCCCAATAAAGTTTTGCTGGTGAAGTCCGAGCAGCCGCAGCAGCCGGGGATCGCTCAATTAGCCGATTTTACCCAATCCCTGACCACCATTGACGGGAAAGCCACGGCTTATGTCTGCCGGAACTTTGCCTGCGAATTGCCCACCACCGATGTTAATAAAATGCTGTCCTTGATGAAGGTGAAACCCTGATTCCAGGGAGAAAGAGGATAGGGGATGGGGTGCAGAAAGCGGGAAGTGGTATGGTGTGTGGTGAGGGAAATCCTCCGCTCACCATTTATCCCCGTTTTATACCAACACTTCCTCAACTCCGATGTTTAATTGATAATCCGGTAACAGCATAGATGATACACAGGAGAAACGGAATATGGCGAAGGTAAATTCAGCAAAAAAAGTGTTGGCGTTAAGTGGTAAAGTAAAGGAGTTCTGGGAAGAGCGGGAGCAGTTGAATGAAATTGTGCTAAAGCGCGCCGGGTTAACAACCCGTCGTTTTTTTAACCTGGATCATCAAGCATATCAGGAAGGGGCGCTGCCGGTGAAAACCAAAGAAATGTTGGGATTGGTGGCATCGCTGGTACTGCGCTGTGATGACTGCATCAATTACCACCTGGTGCGCTGTTACGAGGAGGGCGTTTCCGATGCCGAGTTGGAAGAAACCCTTGCCATCGGGCTGGTGGTGGGAGGGTCAATCACCATCCCCCATCTCCGCCGGGCAGTTCGCACCTGGGAGGAACTGGCAGGAAACGCTTAAGGTAACCGCATGAGCCTGGTAACAACCTATCATCAACCTCCAACCAGAAAGAGGGACGTCAATTTTCCTCACCATATCATTTTTATGGAGAATTTTTATGAAGCTACCCCCATCCGTACTGCCGATATTGGTCTGGATTTGCCTGTCGGTCAATCTCCCCGCCCAGTTGTTTAACCACTGGGAAAATGCCCCATCCATGCCCATGCGGATTTCCAACAATGCCGTGGCATCCCTCACCATAAACGATACCTGCTTTGTGTTCAGTTTTATGGGCATTGATTCCACCAAAATCTGGTCGGGAATTACCCGGAACGCCTATCGACTGAACACCGTCACCGGGGTGTGGTCTGCGATTGCCCCGGTACCCGGCAATGTGGGTCGGATCGCCGCCTCCGCCCAGGGGGTGCATGGCAAGATTTATATTTTCGGCGGTTATAGCGTGAATGCCAATGGCAGCGAGGTGACCCATGCCAATGTGGATATTTACGATCCCTTAACCGATAGTTACAGCGCCGGAACGCCGGTTCCCGTTAAAGTGGATGACCAGGTGAGTGCCGTATGGCGCGATAGCCTGATTTTTTTGATCAGCGGCTGGTCCACCTACCATAATGTTGCCAACGTACAGATTTACAACCCGGTAAGCGATAGCTGGCAGCAAGCCACGCCGATTATCGGTCCCCCGGTATTCGGGCATGCCGGTGCGATTGTCGGGGACACCATCATGTATGCCGACGGGGTGAAGGTTTCCGGATTTAACTTTGTGATGAGCAAGGCAAGCTACCGGGGCATCATCAATCCAGCCAATCCCACCCAGATAACCTGGAGCAAATTACCGCGTCATCCCGGGGCGGCGAAATATCGCATGGCAGCCGGGTATTTTGGCAACCGGGTAATTTTTAGCGGCGGTACCGACAATCCTTACAATTTTGACGGCATTGGCTATAACGGGCAGCCATCCGAACCGGATAGCATGGTCTTTGCTTACAACACCCACACCCAAAACTGGGAAGTGCTGACACCCAATATTCGCAGAACCATGGACCACCGGGGGCTGGTAAATTGCGGGGACCAATTATACCTGGTCGGGGGGATGGCAGCAGAACAGCAGGTGACCAATCGGGTGGAGGG
>CAYYGL010000037.1:0-30498 GCA_964471235.1 uncultured Calditrichaceae bacterium | reverse complement strand
TAAGGTTTTCCGAGAAATTTTGAACCGTTAGCAACTTCATAATTTGCGTTTGCTATTTTATGCCATATTATTGGATTAAGATTATCAAATCCTATTTTACGGCACATTACACCAATATCTGCATGCAATGGGAAAACCAGATGACGCCCAAAAGCACGTCTAGATACACATACATCTCCAACTACGCACACCAGTCGCCCTCCCGGGACTAACACGCGATAAACTTCCCGCCATACCTTTTCTAATTCCGACAGAAACGTTTCATACTGGTCAATATGGCCAAGTTGGTTTGGATTGTCCCTGTATTTTTTCAGATTCCAGTATGGAGGGGACGTTAGCACAAGATGAACACTCTGATCTTCAAGGAAAGACAAATCGCGAGCATCGCTATTTATTAATTTGTGCGTAGTAGCAACTTTTTCAGTTATCATATAAATGACCTCACATGGGAACGTAGAATTTTTGCAAAATTTGTAAAAGCAAGATCGGATGCTGGCTCCCTGTAAATCCCATCTTCTCCACGAGAACTATCTGAAACGATGAATGAGGATGCCGTATAATGTCTTTCTAATACAAGCTTACGACAAAAGATTTCATACCTTTTCATGTATGAGGCTCCAATAAATTCTGAAAAAGCCTTAAAATGAGGTTCTTTTACACGGACTGGTTTATTGGATGCTTCACAATCTTCCAGCATGAAAAAATAGCCAAGAAATGGTTGTTTTCCGCCATTAAAGGCCCCCTTCTCTGAAAGCTGCCCATCTTTAATTACAAGCAAATCCCATTCCTTTGTTGGGCGGAAAAATCCAGGAAGTTCCAGGGAGCGTTTATAAAAAATATTCTCTTCATTAATACCGGCCTCGATGATTAATTGGGTAAAAAGATTAATGAATCCGTCCATTTGTGCCTTTCCAGTTACAGCACTTCTTAAGCCAGCATCATTGGCACCTCTCTTTTTCTGTCTTTCTCTTTGCAGACGCCTGGTGCGCCAATAATGGGCAACTGCTTCACCAACATATTTATCGACGTTGTCAAATATGCCCATTTATTCTCCATTGTTTCGTATTTTTCAGGCGAACGTTTTGGTGGAGCTATCATGCCATGCCCCAAAAAACTTTCAAAATACTGATTCATGCCGAGCGTGGCACGGTCAGCTTGAACCGGTTGTTAGCAACCGCGTATAAAAATCAACGATGAAAGTTCCCAAAATTTCCACCATGGCTTCTTATCATCAATGCAAATGAAGTTACCATTATCATCATGAATCCATATTTTACCCTCATCAGATGAAACATCAAAAAAACCTACCTTATGTTTTTTAGCGAGTTCAAAACAAAGTTTGAAAGCTTCTTCTGCTTCTTGCCATGCAAAAGCTGCATAGATTATATCTTTTCCTATTGAATAATCTGTAAGTTTAATATCATCAACATTATCTATTGTATATGGCCCATTCATCGGCGGATATTTTTTAATAATATCTAAAAACCAATTCCTTAACTCTGGAGTTGTAATATCAGGATTTTGGTAATCATGGCCTTCTTTCCATTCAGTTTGTTCGTAATACCAATGTAAAAAATCCTTTTTCTCTCTCGGAGCTCTAATTTCATTAAAAACCATTAAATCATAACTCATTTTGCTACCTATGATAAGATTGACATATCAATATCTTGTGGCATTTTACGCCATTGATAAAATTCTTTATCATTCATATTATTTAACCGCTTTTAGGTAATAGTCCTCGTATTCCATTCGCCAACTGTAATTAATAAAAAAATAAGCCATTGGATGACAACAAACAATAAAATATCCCTACCACTCCACCCCGCACCGGGCAAACCATTACCATTCACCACTCACCAAATCACTCCAACGTCTTCAACATTGCCTTATCATACGGCTTTAACGGCTTTCCGAGCCGGATTCGTTCCACCAGGTCCGGGTTGGCGATAAACGGCCTGCCAAAGGCAATCAGGTCGAATTCGCCATTAGCGATTGCCCGGGCGGCGCTTTCCGGGGTATAGCTGCCGCAGCCGATGACCACCCCGCGAAAATGCTTGCGCAAAAACGCGGTGGCGCTGCCATCCAGGTAATCAAAGGTCATCCCGTCGTCAAAAATGCCGGTATGCACGTAAGCGATGCGGCGGTTGCTCAATTCCCCGAGGAGGTAGCGGAACACCCCCGGGTCGCGGGGGTCCGGCTCCATGTAGTGGTAGGCGCCCGGGGAGAGACGAATTCCCACCCGCTCCCGGGTGATTTCTCCGGCAATGGCATCCACCACCTCCAGGGCAAAGCGTGCCATGTTCTCCGGGCTGCCGCCATAGGCATCCGTGCGCCGATTGGTGTGGTAGTGCAAAAACTGGTCGATTAGATACCCGTTGGCACCGTGGATTTCCACCCCGTCAAACCCGGCGCGGCGGGCGTTTGCCGCTGCTGTTGCATACGCCTGCACAATTTCGGGGATTTCCGGCAGCTCCAGCGCCCGGGGCGTGCCGTATTCCAGTTCCTTCTGCCGGGAAACCCTGCCCTGCAGCGGAACCGCCGAGGGCGCCACCGGCAATTCCCCGTTCAGGTAAAAGGGGTGGGAGACCCTGCCCACATGCCAGATCTGCACAAAAATTTTACCGTTTCGCTCATGCACCGCATCGGTGACCCTGCGCCAGCCGGCAACCTGGGCTTCGGTGAAAATCCCCGGGGTATTGGGATAGCCCTGCCCGTCCGGGCGAATGATGGTGCCCTCGGTGATGATCAGCCCGGCATCTGCCCGGCGGGCGTAATAGGCTGCCATGGCGTCAGTGGGCACCAGTTGGTCATCCGCCATGCAGCGGGTCATGGGCGCCATCACAATGCGGTTGCGCAGTGTGAGAACATCGTTTAATTCAAAGGGGTGTAACAGAATCTTTGCTGAATCCATTTCCGTTCTGTTCGTTTTCGTTGGCAACTTTCCAAATTTCCGGGTAAGGGGGCAAAAACAAGTTTTGACGGTCCGTTGATTTGTTACTCAATTCCCGGAGGGGGATCAAAACAAGTTTTGATGATCCGGGGCTTTATTCCTCGGGTACTGAGAAGGATCAAAACAAGTTTTGATGGGCCCGGGCTCTATTCCTCAGGTTCGGAGAGGGGTCAAAACAAGTTTTGACGATCCGGGGGTTTTGTTTATTGACTCCGGGGAAGGATCAAAACAAGTTTTGATGATCCGGGCGTTGTTATTTACGGGGAGTGACGGTTGCCTTCCCCCAGGTTTTGGTGGCGGAGTACTCGGGATTATACATTGCTTCTACCCGGGTGGGCGGCATGATGAATTCCCCGACGGTAACGGTGTTTAGCTTCACCACAAAATCATAGTACTGACGCCCCCGGATGTCAAAAAACCAGATGATGCGGTCATCGCGGATATCCACATACTCCTCGCGGTGGAGATTCCAATTTGCCATCCAGCCGGGACGCTGCTCCCCGCTCAAGCGCACATTTTCAATCTCCCAGCCGGAAGGCAGTACCTGCAACAACGCCACCTCTTCAATCGGCACCCCGGATTGGATGCGCCGCACCCGAAAGTGCCCCCAGAAGGTAGTTCCCTGGGGCAGCTTTGACGGATCAATTGCCATACCGTCTTCATCCAGCCACTCCACCTTCAAGGAGATGTTCTTTTGTTCATCATGCACATCCGGCACCAATGGCACCCCGTTCCAGGAAAGGGTGGCAAATACCCGCTTCACACCGGCGTCTTTATCCAGCCGGATTTTCAACTGCTTGCCAAAGCCGCTCTCAATGGGATAGCCCAGCGACCATTTATCGGTATCAAACGCCACCTTTTTGCCATCCGGGAAGGTAATAACGCCTTTCATCCGGGGAACCGTCTGTTGGTTAGCTTGCAGAGATCGCAAATATTTTCCCAGCGCCAGCAGCATATATCCGGAGGTCTGGGTGGAATACCAGCGGCGCAGGGAGAGCGCTTCCGCAATCTCCGCTGCCAGGGGGTCGGCATCACCCCAGCGGTCCATCATCACCAACTGGTTCAGAATCATGGCTTTGTCCCGCCAGTAGGAGCCATAAGTGCCGCCAAACTCCCGGTATTTTTTCACCTTCATGCCGGTGTGCTTCAAAATTCCTTCCGCAGTATTTTTAACGCCTGCCAGGTAATAAGCCCCGGCTAACAGCCATTTTTCGGTATCTTTCATCTCCTTCAGGCTGTTCTCTTTCAGGTAGTTCAGGGCACCCACGTCCGCTTCACCGGCAAGGGCCAGCACATAATTGCGATAGACCCGCATCATCAGGTGGTCCCGGGTGCTGCGCGCCTGCCCCTTCAGATAGCGCAGCCAGTTGCGGTACATATCATCCGGCACATGGTAGCCCAATTTTTTGGCTTCGGTCATAAATTCCCCGGCATAGCTGCTGCCCCAGCGGGATGCTTCGCGGTTGCCGGGCCAGTAGGTGAAGGCGCCCGATGGCAGTTGGAAGCGCCGCAACCGCATAATGGCAGCGTTGATATTCCGATCGATGTGCCGGGCAAGTTCCGGATCGGGGCTTTCCTCGCTCAGAACGGTTTTTAAATAAAGTTGGGGAAATGCCGCGGAGACCGTTTGTTCAATGCAGCCGTAGGGATAGCGAATCAGCCAGTAGAGACGGTCAGTGATGTTCAGATTGGGGCGGCGGCGCAGGCTGAGGCTGGCTTCGTTAGAGCCGGGAATACCCCGGTTAGGGATGGTAAATACAATCTCAGCACCGCTTTCCACCACCTGCTCCTCGGCATCGTAAATGCGGGGAGAAGAGGGACGTACCTGCAAATCGACCCGGTAGCTGGCGGAAAAGTGCTTTGATTTGGCGGTGATGGAAATCTTAGCCGGTCCGATTGCCGGATCAGCTTGCAGGCGGAACTGCACATCCGCCTCGCCCGGTTTATCGAAGCGAATTCGCTTTGTTACGGAATCCTTTAATGAAACGGGCCCCGCCACTTTCAGGGTAACATCCACCGCCCCGATGCCCTCCTGCATGGCAAACACCGTCACCGGGGTGACGAAAACATCCTGCGGACCAATTACCCGCGGCAGGGTGGGCAGCACCATCAGGGGCGTTTTTACCGGCACGGTTTTCTCGGCGCTGCCGTAGCGCTTCCCGGTGGCGCTCACTGCCATCACCCGCACGGCACCCACGTAATTGGGCATGGTGAATTCCAAGACCGCTTTCCCGTCGCTGTCGGTCTGAACCGGTCCCTGAAACATGGAGACCGGCTTAAAGCGGCGCTTCTTGCCCCCTGTTAACTGGGATTTCCGATAGGCTTCCTCATCCATCCCCCCGCCAATGGAAAAGGTGCGGAACACATCCCCCTTGTTGGCGCCGATCACCTGGCTGAACAAATCGTAGGTATGCACGCCCAGGCGCAGCTTGCGGTAAAAATACTTCCGGGCGTCCGGGGTTTGAAAACCGGTGAGCGCCAGCAATCCCTCATCCACCACGGCAACTGTAAGCTGGGTGGGCTGGTGGTCTGCGGTTTGAATTTCCACTTTAAAAGGCTGGTTGGACTTCAACTCATCGGGCATGTTGATGCGCAGTTCCTGTCGAGTTTCCGGGTCTTCCACGGCAAGCGGAATGACCCCGTACATCCGTATCGGGCGGTCATTAGCGGTCTGGGCATGGGGTTGGATGATGGAGACCGCCACATACGTGGTGGGCACCATTTCCCCGGTGATGGGAATATCGACCACCATCTCCTCATCGCCGTGCGGTTCCAGCCAGCGGGTGCTGAGGAGGGTTTTGCCCCGTTCCAGGGAGAGTAAAATGGCGCCGCTTTTGGGCACCGGGAAACTCACCTTTGCGGTTTCCCCGATATGATAGCGCGGTTTGTCACTTTTCAGCGCCAGAATATCGGCTTTCTCCCCGCTGCTGGGGACATCGCCCCAGGCATAGGCATTCACAAAAATTCCGGCGGTATGGCCGTTGCTGCCGTCCTGCACTTCCACCAAATATATCCCTCGTTCATTGGGGGTGAATTTCAGATTCACGGGCTGGGTTTGCGATACCAGGGTGCCTTCGGTCAGCAGTTCGGTGCTCGTATGGGATTTAAAGCGCAGCAGGTATTCCCGCCGGGTATCAAACTCCCACCACCAGTGGCGAGCTCCTTTGTAGATACGGTATGTGAGGGTGCGCCCTGCCTGGGGCTGCCCGGCGGCATTCACTACCATCACCGGAATGGGCGTCTCGGCGCCGGTTCTCACATAGTTATATTTGATATGTTGTTTGCTCAACCCCACGTAAAAACGAAACGGCTCGATGGGCACGGTGAGGGAGTTTAAATTGGCTCTGCCGCCTTTTTCGATCACCCGGGCGTTAATCACCGCGCTCAATGCCGAAGGTACCGACTCAAATGAAGGCAATTGCCAGTCGACCCGGGCTTCCCCATTGCTGTTCAATTTTCCATTAAAAATGGTCTTCTCCACCGGTTCGAATTGTTTTTGTTCATTCCCGAAAAAGAACTGCTTAAACGCAGCAAAGCGTTTCACCTTACTGCGCAGGATGACATCCACCCGGGCATCTAAATTGGCAGCCGGGGTACCGAACAGGTAGGTGCTGCGCAAGGTCAGGCTAAGGCGATGGTCTTCAGGACCCAACGCCGGTTTATCCGGCTCCAGCATCACCTTCAGGCGGTAGGGCACCACGGTTTCAATTTTGAGGGTCTGGTGAAACGTGGCAGGACCGGCTTCCACTTCCATCCGCCAGTTACCGGTGGGGTCTTCCGGGCTGCCTTGAAATTGAAAATGATAGAAGCCGTCCACGCCCTCCCGATTGGTTTGTTCATACACCTTCTGGCGGCGGGGATTAAAAATGCGCAGGGTGACCGGGTGATGTTCCGGGAAGGACTGTTCTTCATTACGCACAATTACGGAGATATTGACCGGGTCGCCGGGGCGGTAAACGCCGCGCTCGGTGTAGAGGTAAGCCCGCACCCCTTTCGGCACCTCCTCCACCCCATCGGTGGCAAAAGTGGAGAGGTTCCAACCCATCTCATTCAGCTTAATCACACTACGCTGCCCGCCCTTCTCTCCTTCGATATAAAAAACTTCACCCGAAACATCACTAAACTCGGCAAAGCCCCGGGAATCGGTGGTACGGCTGGCGATTACCTGGTTCTGATAAGTACGCAGAGAAATTTTCACTCCCGGCAGCGGTGAGGCATTGTTGATATCGGTGGCAAAAACAAGATGGCGGTTGTGACCCTGTTTGTAGGTCAACCCGATATCACTGACAATCACCGGCTTATAAATTTCCCCATGCTGGTAGAGGTAGCCGGGAGAAAGGGGGTTGGAGTAATAATCTTCGCCGTAGTAGTAGTGCGAACGCTTGGTCCCGGAGGAGATGTTACCGTAGAGCATATCCCGTTTGAGGAACGACACTTTGATCAGGTACAGGCCTTTATCCTGCCGGGTGATGAGATGCTTTAAATCCAGTTCGATTTGTTTCCAGACGTTGCGCTCCTCACCCACCTCCAGAGAATCGGAAAAAACCACCACCCCTACCCGGTTAACATAGCTGTCGTCGAAGCTGTCGTAATAGCCTGTGGCGTTACTGAGGCGCTCTGTCTGCAAAAACTGCCCGAGGTTGTTCTCAAAGACCTTTTTAATTTCTACCCGTACTTTGCGCACATTCAGGGTAAGCAGGCGGATGGTGCGCCGGTTGGCGCGCGGTAGAAACACCCCGGTGCTGGCAAATTTTATCTCCGGTTTTAAATCTTCGAATTCCAATGTTTTGGTAAATTCCTGCTTTGTGGCAATCCCCCAGCGACTCCGTACCCCCTTGCTGACGGTTACAGTATACGATTTTCCATATTCAAAATCTCCCCGCAATTCCACCTTGCGACCTGTGGCTTTCAATTCAACTTTCAGAGCGGGTGTTACAAAGATTAAGCCGGAGAGGTCCTGGCGGCTGTCCAGTTCATCGGAGAAGGTCACCTCCACCGAGGGGTGATCTCCCTGCTCAACGGATTTGACATCCACTACCGCCATCTCGGAAAGCGGTGTGATCTCAAAACTTTTTTCCAGGTCGCCGGAAAGCTGTAACGGCTCTTTTTTTACCCGGAACACAAACTTGAGTGTCTTCTCCCCTCTTCGGATGGGTTTACTGGTAAAGGAAAACTTCCTGCTTTCCGCGTCCCCTGCCCATTCCAGGGAAATGGCGCGGCGGTTCATCTTCAATGAGGCGGCTTTTTTAAGCTGCTCGATATCTGTCGGTTCGCTGAATGAGATGGTGCCGATCACCTGAAAGCGGGACGGATCCCCGGGGGTAACCAGTTGAAAATCGTGGGTCACCCCGGTCACTTCCCTGCCGGCGACTTCAAATTCAAACCGAAGCGGCTCTAACTTTTGTTCGTTTTTGTGTTTTGGGAAAAGGGCGCGTAGGTTGAGGATGCCCTTGTAATGGGTGCGCAGCGGCAGGGGTTCATTGGGGATAAATTTTAATGTTTGTTGATCCATCCATATCGTCACCCCCTTAATGGACGGGTCGAATTTAAACACCTGTTTTTTTATCGATTGCCCGAGCAGATTTTTGGGGATTACCCGAGACACAAACCGCACCTGGATGGAACTGCGTGGGGAAATGACACCGGAGGTGACCTGGCTAACCAGCTTTGCAGTCTCTAATGGATAGGTGAGTTCACCTTCTGTTTCCTTTTTTTTGCAGTTGACTGCCGTTAACAGGAGCAGCAATATCATAATTGATTTGAACCCGTGAGAGACAAGCATCCGGAAATCCGGAAATCGACGTATTTCTTTTCGCTTGTTTGTTGAAAGTCGCATCACAACCCTCGCGTATTATAGTAGAAAAAGTTACCGGGAAATTACGGAGAGAATGTAGTGATTATTTTTGAAAAAGAAAAGCAATGAAAAATGATTGGGGTAGTGAAACGTGATGGAAAAGTAATGAGGGATGAATTTTGAAGTACGAATTTTGATGCCGGATTTTATCCACAACGAATTGCAGCGGACACTTCTAACCTATCACTCATTTGCTCCCGAGAAATGATACCTGATCCTCGCAAACTGAGCGTTATCAACTTTGCTTAACACCATTTATTGTAGCACTTTCCCGTCGAGACCCGAATATCCGAAAACCCAACTTCTGCGATATTAAAAATTGTAAAAGAATAAACGGACTTGCCTGTAGTAGAAGCGTTTCAACATCGCGCGGGTTGCCGGAAAAAATCCCCAGTGGTGATACAGAAAATCCAGCACCTTTATTAACGGCACCAGGGTGACTTCTAACAACAGTAAGATAAGCGATTTCAGAAAGATCATATCGAATCCTTTCGATGTTAAATCTCCTCTTTCTTCCATGAAGATTGAACAGGATAATCACTCCCATCCGGTTCAGATAGGATCATCGACTGAATCAGGAGGTGGTTTAGAATTCCCCGGAGGGAATCGCCGTTATCGGGTGGATATTTGATTTGGGGAAATGATGGGGTCTCATACCCGGACCGGAACAGGGGAATGCGCATTTATCCTTCAGCCGGGAACCGGCAATTCCGTTCGCAATTTCTATAGGGCTTCATTCCTTTTTTTCTGAGCTATTCGAATAAGCCATTGCCGGGAGATTTTTATCCCTTTGGTTTCCGGTTTGGAGGGCATGGAGAAAAAGAAATCAGGGATTTTAAAGCGAGGGAGATGTTTTGCAAGGAATTCGCGCAGGCTATCGAGGTCAGGCAATGTGCCCGCTCCGGTCTCGATAAAAGCTGCCGGTCGGAAGCCGAACTCTTTATCCGGCACCGGCACCACCACCGCCTGAATGAGCCCCGGAAACCGAAGCAGCCACTGCTCAATTTCTTCCGGTTGAATATTCTCCCCGCCGGAAATAAACATATTGTCTTTTCTCCCCTGAACCCGCAAAAATCCCTGTGCATCAAGCGTTCCCAGGTCGCCGGTGGCAAACCAACCCTCTTCATTCAGCGGGCGCTCTAACCGGCTGCCATTCCAATATCCCTGAAATAATGTTTTCCCCCTCACCAGAATTTCTCCGTCCGCTGAAATCTTGATGTCCCGGTAGGGCAGCACTTTCCCGGAAGTGTATAACACTTTTTTGTCGGCATGGGGCGGGGTGGTGGTGATCTGGGATGCCATTTCCGTGGAGCCGTAGCTGGTGAAAATCGGCAGACCTTCCCGGTAAGCGGCGTCAATCAACGCCGGAGGGATGGCGCTGCCACCCAGTAAGATGGCTTTTAATCCGGCAAGCAAAGGGATTGCTCTCGGCTGACGTAACAGACGCTGCAACTGGGTGCTTACCAGTGACAGGTGGGTGATATGGAAACCCTCGATTGCCTCAGGGATCGTCATTTCATTTGCAGGGACAGCAGCGGTGGCACCGCTTAGCAGGGTGCGGAATAAGATGGCGATTCCTCCCACGTGATATAACGGAAGAGAGAGCAGCCAGCAATCGCCTTCTTTTAGGGGAATGTTTCGGTTGGAACCCAGGGCACTGAAATAATGATTGGCAAAGGAATGTACCGCTGCTTTGGGTTCTGCGCTGCTGCCGGAGGTCAAAATCGCTGTAATGGGTTGATCGGGGATGAGGTGCGCGGGTGTACTGCCCGGGGAAAGCGTGTACCGTTCAACAGTTACCTGACGGATAAGGTCTTTCAGGAGAAAACGCTTTTCCTGCCCGGCAGGAAGGGTTGCGCTGACGGATTGGGAATGAACAACGATTCGGCAGGAGAGGCGGTCGAGAAGTTCCCTTAAGGAACGGCTGGGAAAGCGGGGGCTTAGCGGCGCTGCCACCGCCCCGGTTGCCCACAACGCCCACAAGATCAGCACCATCTCCCCGGAATTATGGCTGATGACCGCCACCCGTTCCCCCGGAGAAACGCCCATCTTGAGAAACACATCCCGCAACGCCTGAATCCGAAAATTTAACTGCCGATAACTCAAACTTTCCGTTGTTGTTACCAGTGCCGGCGCTTCGGCATAACGAGAGAAGAACCGATTCAGGGGAATTGGTTCTTCAGTTTTCAGCGGCACCATCAGCGGAATACTCCTCTCCGAATTTTTTAAGCTGATAAAAAACATTGCTTGCCGTACAAGCATACACCGGGGTGATGGGACATCCGGCAGCCCGCAGGGCTTGAGCAACCCAGTTATTACAGGTATTGGCAAACCAATACTTTCCCCGTGCCCGATAGAAGCGACTGTTGTTCCCATACAATCCCCGCCCGAGGGGAATCACGTTTCCTTTTTTATTCCGTTCATAACATTGCCGGATAAAGACGCACATCCGGCGAAATCCCGAATCGCTGAGGCGAATCTTCACCGTTTGATATCCTTTAAAATAAGTCTTCACCGGGACATTAAAACCGGCGACATGAAGGACACTCCCGGTGGGTATAAAAAGCGCCTTTAAACCCAGCCACAGGGTGCTGTGCTCTGATTGATAGAAATCGGCATCGCCCCATCCCACCTCTATAAATTCAGCATCGGGAAAATCATTTACCTCCCGCCACAGGCTGGTATCCACCTCGCTCCGCATCACCACAATGCCGGTATGCCACCCCTGATTGACTACAAAAATGGTTTTGGCAGGCTGGTTGGGCAGGGGTGGATAGAGATTCGTCTGAGGTCCCAGACACCCATCGCTAAAAATAACCACAACACAAATAGCGATCAAACGTCTCGTTGACTTTTGCATATCCTGAATTTATCCATTTTTTTTAAACCTGGCAGCCCTTATATTAGAAACTAAAATTAATAAAAGAATGATTGGATAGCCATGACAATTCGTTTGAGGGCAACAATGAATCAGACCTATAAATTTATTCTGTTTTGTTTGATTGCAATTTTCTTTGTCACAGCACCGGCCCGGGGGGATAGCGGTTTTCGGAGGTATGCCGGAGAATTTATGGCAATCGACGTTTCTGCCCGCGCCCAGGCAATGGGGGGCGCCTACAGCTCCCTGGCAAATGATGTGTTTGCCGCTTTTTACAACCCGGCTGGCATGGTGCAAATCCAATCCACCCAGATCGGCTTTACCCATACCCAGCAATTTATCGCCTCGGTGAATTATGATTACATCGGCTTTACCAAACCGCTTTCACGGGATAAGGCGTTTGGTATCAGCCTGATTCGCCTGGGGGTGGATAACATCCCCGATTCCCGCAAAGCCGGTATTCTGGCAGATGACGGCACCCTGTTGGGAATCGATGAAAGTCAGGTGAATAATTTTAACAGCTCCGATTACGTTTTGTTTTTCTCCCTTGGGCAACGGTTTCGGTCCAAATTTTTGTGGGGATTTAATGTCAAATTAGTCCGGCGCAATTTAGCCGATCACAGCGCCAACGGCATCGGCTTCGATGCCGGGGTATTGTTCAACGTCAGTGATCGCTGGCGGGTGGGCGGCATGTTCCGCAACATTACCACCACTTTGATTGCCTGGGATACCGGAGAGAAAGAACTGGTCAGTCCCACTATCCGCATGGGCAGTTCCTACCGGGTACCCCTGCCGGGTTTAAACAGCTACCTGATCCCCAACGTGGACCTGGTGATTAACACCGACAGCCCGGTAAACCTGGTAAACGATCGTTCCGCTACCTTAAACGGCGCGATAGGCGGAGAACTGGTGGTAAAAGAGCGCCTCTTCATCCGGGGCGGGTATGATGATCTCCAGCGGGTAAATTTTGGCGTGGGTATCAAAATCCCCCACATTAATGTGGATTACTCCTTCACCAGCTTTGATCAAGAATTGGGCAATGCCCATCGCATCGGGCTGGTAATTGATTTTCAGAAATGAGAAAGTGAAAGGTGATGAATAATAAGTGAAACGAAAAGCGTGCCTGGCACTTCGGGGAAACCGCTCCTGTTGTCAACATTGAATATTGATGACTGCCAATCCCGAAGAAAGCACGTTGAGTCTGCCATTGCCCTTTGCTTCTCTTTTACCCATCTACTATCTTCCCATTTACCTTTTCGCTAAACTGGCAAAACAAGTTTTGACGATCCATCTCCCCATTTTATTCTTGAAAAATTAAAAATTATTGGTAAATTTTAATCGAACCTGACCGAAAGGATGCACTCTCCCAGGGAATATTTAAGTTGAAATAATGTCAGCCGGTGGAATTTTAGCAACCTGGCAGTAAAAGATAGGGGTAAAACAGGCTCACCAAACAAAGGGGGTTATATGGAAATAATTAAGGAAGTGTATGTGGTGTTAGAAAACAAACCCGGCACTGCCGGTCAAATGACCCGAATTTTGAAAAAAAATAAAATTGGCATATATGCGATAGCCATGTTTTTCGATTTTGCCAGGATGTATGTCTCCGATCCGGAAAAAACCGCAAAGGTGCTGACCGCGCACGGTTACCAGGTGGAAACCCGGGAGGTGTTACGCATGAAGGTGCCCAACCGCATCGGAGCATTGATGGAAATTGCCCAGAAATTGGGAAATGCCGGTATCAACATTGATTATCTTTACAGCGCCATGCAGGAAAAACAAAAAGACGGGGTGGTGATTTTGGAGGTAGACCAACCCGAATTAGCGATAGAACTTTTTAAAACCCATCGCTTTAACGTTTCCGGGAAAGACAACCAGTAACACGGTTTACAGAACCCACTTTAGCGGCAGGTACCAAAAAACATTTGAGAACGATTCAGGTAGAGAAGGGAGCAAACCGGTCCCGAAAGAAATTATTGATGAGAGTATTCTGCGGATTGTATCATGTTAAATTTACCTTGCTTTGATTCCGGCAAGTGCCGTTTTACCGCGTCGTTCCCCGCCACGGCGGGGCTACGGTCGCAACGATAGAGCTGACTCAAAATGTTCGCACCTTGCGTTTGCTTTGCGTTTGCTGCGGCTAAGCAAACCGCTGTAAGCCATTGCGCCGGCATCTAAACTACCAGAGTCGTTACAAACATTTTTTCTTGGCGACGGTCTCTCTCCTTAACACAAAAAAAGCTCATCACCGGACCTTTCAGACCAAAACCATCAGAAAGAGCGTTAACCAAAAAGACCGACCGCCCACCGAGAACAAGGCGAAAACAGCATCATATCGAAGACAAAATTGGTTCGGAAAAGCCCCAATTTTTTTGTTTAATATATTAAACAAAAAATTTAATAAAAAATATATTTTATCATTGAAAAGGGTTTCTCCGTCTTTTATATTTGGGCGCTTTTTTGGGTAAAGCGTTTATTATTTTAAACGAATTGTTTATGAATATGATGAAAATCGGGCCGAAAATCAGGCGGCTTCGTAAATTGCGGGGATTAACCATTGAAGAGTTAGCCAATGGCGCTGATCTGACCAAGGGATTTATTTCTCAACTGGAACGTGATAAAACCGTCCCTTCGGTGGTAAACCTGAAGCAGGTGCTGGATGTGCTGGGGATTGACCTGGCAACGTTTTTCAGTGATCTGGAAGAACGGGAAAAAAGCATTTACACGCGTAAAGACCGGGTAGAAGAGGGGCATACTGAACATTATCGAATTGAGAGCCTGGTTCCCAAAAGCCGGTATCTGGAGATGGAACCGGTGTTAATCACCTTAAACCCACTGGCAATTTACGATAAAAAATTTGAAGAGGACGAAGGCTTCGGGTTTGTGGTGAAGGGGCGAATCGATCTGACGATTGATGCAGAGAGACGAATTATCAACCGGGGAGGGTGTTTTTACCTGTTTTTTGACAGTCATTTAAAAATCCAGAATCTTTCCCGGAAAGCGTCTGAAATTCTACTGGTAAACTATTAAAACGGAAAGGAGATGGTCGTAATGAAAGCGTTAGGGCGTCATATTCTTGCGGAATTTTATGAATGTGATCCGCAAATTTTAAACGATGCTGAGCAAATTGAGATTTATATGAAGCGGGCAGCCATTGAATGTGGTGCGACTATCGTGAATTCAACCTTCCATACCTTCAATCCCCATGGCGTGAGCGGCGTGGTGGTGATTGCCGAATCTCATCTGGCGATTCATACCTGGCCGGAGTACGGCTATGCAGCGGTGGATGTTTTTACCTGTGGCGATACGGTTGATCCTCATATTGCCACTGAAGTGCTGCGGGAATCTCTGAAAGCGACCAAAATTGAGACGGTAGAGATGATCCGGGGCGAACTGAAGGGTAAGGGAGTTCTGCATCACAAACCATCGCTGCACACGGCTCACACTTGACTGCCTCTGCCGAAAGGCGCTGTCTTCATCTGTGAAAGCCAAAAGCTGGGTGATCGTACTCGGGTTTCATTTATGCCCGATACCCTGCCTTATCCGGTATCGGAAAGGCTTCTGTTTGAAAAAATTTTCAGTTGCGAGAATTCTGGGCACCCATCCGTTTAGCAAAAAGGCTACCCAAAAAGTGAGTAGCCTTTTTTGTTGCAATCCATGCCGCTGTTAATGAACATCCACTTATATTTCCAACCGTTATTTCCCAATAATCCTATGCGATGGTAATTTCCTTGCTCAGGTAAACATCCTGAATGGCATTGAGCAGTTCCACCCCGTCTTTCATGGGTTTCTGGAATGCTTTTCTGCCAGAGATTAATCCCATCCCGCCGGCACGCTTGTTAATGACCGCAGTGCGTACCGCTTGTGCCAGGTCGTTCTGCCCGGAAGCACCGCCGGAATTAATTAAGCCGGCTCTGCCGTTGTAGCAATTCAACACCTGGTAGCGGGTTAAATCAATCGGATGTTCGCTGGTCAACTCATCATAGACTTTGGGATGAGTTTTGGCAAATTTCAAAGCGGTAAATCCGCCGTTGTTTTCCGGCTGTTTCTGTTTCACGATATCTGCTTCGATGGTTACTGCCAGGTGGTTTGCCTGACCGGTCAGGTCAGCGGCAACATGGTAGTCCTTATCCGCTTTAAACGCGGGATTACGCAGATACGCCCACAAGATGGTCACCATCCCCAGGCTATGGGCATAGCGGAATGCTTCGCTAATCTCCTGAATTTGACGATTGCTCTCCGGTGAACCATAATAAATGGTGGCGCCCACGGCAATGGCACCCATATCAAATGCCTGGTCAACACTGGCAAATAGAATCTGGTCATACTTGTTGGGATATGTGAGGAGTTCGTTATGATTGATTTTCAGGATGAATGGGATTTTATGGGCATATTTACGGGCAACAGCGCCCAGCACCCCCAGGGTAGATGCGACCCCGTTGCAACCGCCCTCAATTGCCAACTTCACGATGTTCTCCGGATCAAAATAAATCGGATTGGGGGCGAAGGAAGCGCCGGCAGTATGCTCAATCCCCTGGTCAACCGGCAGGATCGACACATACCCGCTGCCCCCTAACCTGCCGTGATTCAGCAGGGTTTGCATATTGCGCAGTACCGCAGCAGGACGGTCCGACAGCGCCATCACCCGATCCACAAAATCGGGACCCGGTAAGTACAACTGGTCTTTGGAGACGGTTTTACTCTGGTGATTCAACAAATAATCCGCTTCGTCTCCCAATAGCTCAACAATTTTGTTCATCATATTAAAGCCCTCCTGAATTTATTGTTTACTTATTCAACGCCAGGGAATTGGTTTGCCATTATCGGTTGCCTATCCCTTTTCCTTAACGGATCGAATTGTTGGCATAAATTTAAGTGCTCTATCGGTGCTGAAAAAGATAAAAATAAATGAGAACCCTTGAGCGGAAAGGCCCGGGGGATGCAGTTGGAAGCCTCCCGGTGATGAGCCATCACCAAGCGAACATAATAAATGATACCGTGGGGTTGATTCCAACATCCCATGGGTTACCCGGTTGTTGCCGGGGGGGCTGCATTTGTAGAGAACGGCACCGGCAAAGGAGTGCGCAGATGCAAATCCCGTTGTGGATACGGAATTTCGATTTGATTTTCCCGGAATTTCCGTACAATCTCACAATTGATATCGGAACGAACCTTCCGCATTAACTTGGGGGAGCGAACCCATACCCGCAATTGCATGTCCCAGGCGGAATCTCCAAAATTGATCAGGTGGACTTCCGGTTCGGGGACTTTCAATACAGCCGGGTTATCTTTGGCAATCCCGACAAGGGTTTTGATCACCGAATCCAGATCAGAATCATACGAAACGCCCACATCAATTTCCATCAACACCCGGGGATCCCCGTAGGACCAGTTCACCACCGTGGAGGAAATAAAATCCGAGTTGGGCACAATGATCGCAACATTTTCTTCCGAACGAATGGTCGTGGAACGGATGTTGATTTCGACCACATCCCCAAGTGTATCCCCGACGGTTACCCGGTCACCAACCTGGATGGGACGCTCAAACAACAGGATCAGCCCGGCGATAAAATTCGAGGTGATATTTTGCAAACCGAAACCAATCCCCACGGAAAGAAAACCGAACAGTACCGCCAAACCGCTAAAGCTGATCCCCACAAATTGAAAAGCAACCAATGCCCCGATGACCATCACCAGGTAGTGCACAATCCGGCTGAAGGTATAGCGGGCGCCTTCTTCGAATTTGAAGTACACCAGCACTTTCCGCAGCATGTATTTGCGGATTACCCGGGAGAGCAGGCTGAAGAGTACAATCACAATGACAAACATGATTAAAGATAGCAGGGTCACCGGGGTCTGGTTAATCTCGAAAATAGTGTAGCGCAGCACTTTGGAGACAACGGCAAGAATATCGTTACTTTCCATAATGCACCTCGTAATTTATGTTTATACGATCAGGAATTAACGGAAGGCAAAACACTTTGGCGATTTTTGATGCCAGAGAAAGTGAATCGATAAACTGTATTGACAGCAGCGGCGACCAGCGGGAAACTCACAAGAATGTTAGCTGGCAGATAAATTTACAGCGGAATATTTCCGTGCTTTTTGGGAGGATTTTTATCCACTTTATTGCGCAGGATTTCCAGTGCCCGGCAAATTTTGGGGCGGGTTTGCTGCGGTTCAATAACTTCATCCACATAGCCGAATTCTGCTGCCAGGTAAGGATTGGCAAATTTCTCCCGGTATTCTTTCTCTTTCTTTGCCAGCAACTCCTGAGGGTCTTTGGCGCTGGCGATTTCCCGCTTAAAGATAATCTCCGCGGCACCTTTAGGTCCCATAACCGCAATTTCCGCCGAGGGCCAGGCAAAATTGAAATCTCCCCGGATATGCTTGGAACTCATCACATCATAAGCCCCGCCATAGGCTTTGCGAAGAATAATGGTAATCTTGGGAACGGTTGCTTCGCAAAAGGCATAAAGGAGCTTGGCACCATGTTTGATGATGCCTCCCCATTCCTGCGCGGTGCCCGGTAAAAAGCCCGGAACATCCACAAAGGTGATAATCGGGATATTGAAGGCGTCGCAAAAGCGAACAAATCGAGCGGCTTTTAAGGAGGAATCAATATCCAGCACTCCGGCTAATACCATGGGTTGATTGGCAACGATCCCCACCGAATAGCCGTTGATGCGGGCAAAACCGACCACAATGTTTTGAGCATACGCGGCATGGACTTCAAAAAACTCCCCATCATCCACTACCCGGTTGATGACATCTTTTACATCATAAGGTTTGCCGGGGTTATCGGGAACGATGCGCAGCAACTCCTCGTCCATGCGATCCGGGGAATCGCTCGGGGGATGATAGGGCGGTTCTTCGGCGTTGTTCAGGGGAATATAGCTCATCAACTTGCGAATTTTTAATAAACAGTCCACATCGTTTTCGGCGACAAAGTGGGAGACGCCGCTCTTCCCGGCATGGGCAAGGGCACCGCCTAACTCCTCAAAGGTAACCTCTTCGTGAGTCACCGTTTTCACCACATTGGGTCCTGTGACAAACATGTAGCTCTTTTCTTTGACCATGAAAATAAAATCGGTGATGGCGGGAGAATAAACCGCGCCGCCGGCACAAGGTCCCATGATGGCAGAAATCTGCGGTACCACCCCGCTGGCAAGGGTGTTGCGCAAAAAGATGTCCGCATAAGCGCCCAGACTCACCACCCCTTCCTGAATGCGCGCGCCTCCCGAGTCGTTTAGCCCGATCACCGGAACACCAATTTTCATCGCCATATCCATGATTTTACACACCTTCTGAGCATGTGCCATAGACAGGCTGCCACCAAACACCGTAAAATCCTGGCTGAATACGCATACCGTTCGCCCGTCTATTTTACCGATCCCGGTGACCACACTATCCCCCAGGTAACGCTGCTTGTCCAATCCGAAATCGTGGGTGTGATGCCGAACCAGCATGTCAATTTCTTCAAAGCTCCCCTCATCCACCAGTGTTTCGATCCGCTCCCGGGCGATCATTTTTCCCTGTTCATGCATTTTGCGTATCCGATCCTCTCCCCCACCCTGCAACGCTTCTGCCTGCAATTGCCGCAGGTAACGAATTTTATCTTCCATCTTCAGCCAATCGGTTGCCGATTTCTTTGCCACGACCTTCCTCTTTGTTTTTTGGTTCTCCGGCGTCATTATCTCAAACGTCGGGTAGCAATCCTGTCTCTTGCCTGTATCGATCTCCGTAAAGAAAATAATCAAAAATAGGGATTGGTGCACCAGGGAAATAAAAAAGAGTTCACTTCACCCACGTGCTACCCCATTCTTCACTTGACAGTGATTCTTTTTTTGTGGATATTCCCATTGCGTATTGGATAATACTCTAATTCTGAGTATATTTTTGTGCGGAACTGAATTCTTCCACGAACCATGTTGCAGCATATTCTTCATTTTTTAACTACAGACGCCTGAATTTTCCACACATACTCCAGGGGGCAACATCTCATTTCCTTAAGAGACATCCAAAAAGCTTCAATTGTTTAGCCATGAACTAACTCATCAGAACATCATCCGTGCTATCACTAAAAACCGGTCATCGTATGGTTAGATTGGTACTACTCTCAGTTTTTTTAGTCATTGTCACTCAACTTTTTGGGCAGCAACAACCGCTTCCCCCATTTGGGAAGTCCCTGGTAGATGACAATAACAATTTTACCTCGGTGGGAAATATCGGGTTAACGGTTACCAATTACGGGGTTTTCGGGGACGGTTTTGTGGAACAAGCTCCGGTGGATCAGCCTTCCTGTGAATATCCCCGGGGGTCTGGTATTGAGCATATTTTTGACGGAGGACTGTGGATTGGCGCACAAACCCCCAACGGCGTCCGGGTTTCCACTGGTGCTTTCAACTCTGCCCGTATTGGAACTGCCGGCTCGGCTAATTTTGAATATACCAATACGGCTAACCCTACCGACCTGATTATTGAACGCTCTTCATTGCCTACCGACAAATTTTTCTCACCGGAAGCCGTCAGCCACCAGGACTTTGTTGCAAATTTCTCCGATACCAATACCGTCGTACCCGGAACCAGCACCCCAATTCCCAACCATCAACCCCTGGGTGTGGCAGTACACCTGGAAACTTACGCCTGGAATTTCCCCTTTGCCGATGCTTTTGTGATTTTCAATTACACCATCACCAATGTGGGATACGGGGGCAACAAAGACACGCTGAAAAATGTCTATGTGGGGTTATGGGCAGACCTGGTAGTTCGCAACACCAACGAACTCCCGCCCCGGGTGGGTGCCCCTTTCTTCCAGGATGTGGGGGTGGGATTTGTGGATGATCCGGACACCGGAAAAATGATTTATGCTTATGAATATGACGGCAGTATTTATACCGGCGCTGACAGTTATGTCGCGTTAGTGAACCTGGGAGCAACCCCCCAGCGTAATGATACTTCCTATGCCGGAGAGGTCATCCATAACTGGTGGCTGTTCAGCGGAGGCACCGATTGGCAGGAAGCCCCCACCACGGAATCCACCAAATACCAGCGGATGCAGGAATCCCTCCCGGATAACATCTTTTTTGGCGAAATTTACCAGCTACCCGGGAACTACATGAACCTGATTTCCACCGGTCCGTTTTCCCGGATTGATCCGGATTCCTCTATTAACGTGGTGTTTGCCATTGTCTGCGCAAAAAAATTCGGTTCCAATCCACCTTCAGTGGATGATGCCCTGGCAAAACGCAATCTCTTTGAGAATGTTTCCTGGGCACTGCGCGCCTATCATGGTGAAGATACCAATCGCAACGGCGTGTTGGACTTCCTGGGCACTGACTCCAGCGAAGACGTTATTCCAAACGGGAAATTGGACCGCTACATCCTTCCCACTCCGCCCAATACACCTATTTTAAAAGCAATTCCCGGCAACGGCAAAGTTACTTTAATGTGGGATCAAACCGCTGAGGAATCGGTCGACCTGATTTCCAAACAAAAAGATTTCGAGGGCTATCGACTCTATCGTTCATTCCTGGGCAGCGACCGCTCCTCCGCCGGCATCTTTGATGAGATGCAGTTGGTTGGTGAATTTGACCGGGTGGATAACCTTTTTTACGATACCGGCCTGGATGCCATCAAAATGGATACCCCCATTCGGGAAGTGACGATAAATCCCTTTACGGGTTTATTGGATACGGTGGATTTTACCTACAAAGTGGAAATAGACGGTTTACACAATGGCTGGCAATATGCTTTTGCCGTGTCAGCATTCGACAGTGGTGATGTTAGTTTAAACCTGCCCAGCCTGGAAAGCAGCCGCTTGCAGAATGTGGTGGTGGTTAGTCCCGGCACCCCGCCGCTCAAAAAAGGCGAACAGCGTAAAATCGGGGTGTACCCAAATCCCTACCGGGTGAACGCCATTTGGGATGGCGGTTTTGAACGTCAGCGGAAACTGCACTTTTACAATCTTCCCGAAAATGCCGAAGTGCGGATTTATACGTTAGCCGGCGATCTGGTCGACAGTTTTATTCATCATGGGGCGACCTACCACGGTGAAGATATTGATTGGTATCAAAAATTTTCCGAAGGCAACACCATCTTTCCGGGAGGAGAACATGCCTGGGACCTGGTGACCGCGAATGACCAGGCAATTGCTACCGGGTTGTACCTGTTTACCGTCAAGGATCTGGATAATGGGGATGTGTATAAGGGAAAATTTGTTGTGATTAAGTAAGTACGTTGTAACTCATGGCTTTGGGCAAGCATTACAAATGGTCATTATAAAGCATGGAAAATCGCCCAGTTGTAAAAACATTGAATTTCTACAAAAAGAGGGCGTAGCGTTCACAATGGATAAGAGGTAGTGAAAAGCCGGGACCGGGTGTTATGTTAGCCCGCCCTCCTGGTTTTTGCCTCTTCTTAACTAATAAATCCAATTTTATCCCTTATAACAGGAGGAGTGGATATGCAAAACAAAATGTTAATGTTCCTGGCGGTATTCGCCCTGGTAATTGGCGGGTTCGGGTTCCAACATACCGCCCTGGCACAGGACACCCTGTCCATTCACGATATTCAGTATGTACCCGATCCCCTGATCGATGATACTTCCCCTTATATCGGTGATACGGTTGTGGTAAGGGGGTTGGTAATGAACTATCCCACCGACTTATGGGTCGGCGCCCGTTGGGCGGTTTATATTGTTGATCCGGATAGTTTTCCCAATCCCTGGAGCGGTTTTTTTATCATCCAGCACGACACGTTTGAAACCCAGACGCTGTTGCAATTTGTGGAGCCGGGGATGATATGTAATTTTACCGGGGTAATTGATGAATTTAACCAATTTTCCCAGATGAATATCTACGGAAATGGGTATTTTCCCAACCCGGTAATACCGGTAGAAATTCTCTCGGTTGGCAATCCGCTGCCCCAACCGGTCACGTTAACCACTGCGGATCTGGAGGACCGGGGTGTCGCCGAGCAATGGGAAAGCATGTGGGCACAAATCGATAATGCCACAGTTGTAAACAACAATGTTCCGGGCAACTGGGCATCCATCACCGATGCCAGTGGCGGCACCAGCTTTATTGCCGAATATTTTAACTGGTTCCGGGACAGGTTGAACAATGGCACTTATCAATGGCCCACCAACGGCACCAATCTGAATGTGACCGGATTTACCCGGGATGAAAGCGGCACTCCCGGGCAGGTATTTACTATCAACCCAAGGGATACTTTAGACCTCCAGATTCTCACCAACCCGCCCCAGATTTCCGATGTGGTTCGCAACCCCGGGGTTCCCACCTCCAGCGATAACGTTCAGGTTTCTGCAACCATTGTTGACAATGGTACAGTGAGCCAGGCAATTCTACACTATAGTGTAAACTGGGGAAATTTTCAACAGGTGACGATGAGTGCCTCCGCGGATACGTTCGCCGCCACCATTCCGGCACAGGCAGATGGTGATTTTGTGCGTTATTTCGTTTCGGCAATTGATAATGACGGTGAATCGTCAACCCTGCCCGGCGATACCTCACTGGCAAACGGGCAGGTGTTTTTCTATGTGGTACGGGACGGCGGTCTCACCATCAAAGACGTGCAATATACCTGGGGATATCACAATGACGTCTCCGGCTACCTGGGGTATGAAGTCACCCTGCAGGGGGTGGTGATGACTGATTCCACCGATGAATTCAATGATTTCTGGCTGCAGGATGCCGACAGCCAGTGGTCCGGTATCTGGGTAAACAACACCCCGGTTCCTCAGGTTAAAGGGGATGAGGTTTCGGTTACCGGCTTTGTGGAAGAAAGTTTCTCGGTGACCCGCTTGAATAATGTTTCGCAAGTCTCCGTGGTGACGCCCGGTGTGGGCGAGTTTCCACCGGTGGATGTGACCACCGGGGAAGTGACCACCGGCGGCGTTAATGCCGAGGCGTATGAAAGCGTGTTGGTCCGGCTGCAGAATGTCACTGTAACCGATCCCTTCCCGGATGGCTTCCCCGGGTTTGGTGAATTTGTGGTGGATGACGGCAGCGGCGGCGTTCGTATTGATGACGCCTTCGATGCTTTTGACGGGCAGACGTCCGATACCACTTATCACCAGGGAGATCATATTGCTTACATTACCGGGTTCGGTTATTTCAGCTTTGGCAATGCCAAGGTAATCCCGCGCGATTCTCTCGATGTGGGTCCCATCACCGGTATTGTGGATAATCATCCCCTTCTGCCGGATGAATTTGTTCTGGAGCAGAACTTCCCCAATCCGTTTAACCCCAGCACCGATATTCGCTACTCGATCATCAAACCGGGGCAGTACAGCGTTGTGATTTACAACTTGCTGGGTCAGAAAGTTCGCACCCTGGTGAACGGGCATCATACCGTGGGTACCCATCAATTGCGCTGGAACGGAAGAGATGACAGCGGCAACCGGGTTTCTTCCGGAATTTATTTCTATCGGCTATCCGGTAAAAATGTCTCCATCACCAAAAAGATGATTCTGCTGAAATAATTTCTTAACCGGTGACGGCATCGGCTGCATCTTGTGACCGATGCCGTCTTTTTTGGGTTTATAATGAATTGAACGACTATGAGATTAACGAAACGATTCTTCTTCATCCCGTTTCTGTTGGCATCCATCATCTTCCTGACGGATTGCCAGGAAAAAATTTCCGGAAGCCTGAAAGAAAATATTCCACCGGAAACGTTCATTTTTGTGCAAAGTGAAGACAGTCTGAATCCCACCCAGAGCGTGCAGACCCTGTTTTGGGACGGCAGGGATCCGGACGGATTTGTGACCGGCTTTTACTACACGTTTGAGGAAAATCCCCAGGCGGATGATTGGGTGTTCACCACGGAAAGGAGTCAAACGTTTCCCCTCGTTATTACCGGAACGGATACCGTTTACCTGTTTCAGGTGAAAGCGGTGGACAATCAGGGAGCGGAAGACCCTACCCCGGCACGCCAATTTTTTCCAATTGTCAATAGCCCTCCGGAAATGAGCTGGTCAATCGGCAGCGCCATACCGGAAACGACTTTCACGGTTGCCAGCTTCTCCTGGACAGCTTCCGACCCCGATGGAGACAGCACCATTGCCAAATTTGAGTATTCGGTGGATGACACCTCCTCCTGGGTGGAGATTCCCGGAGATAAACGTTCGCTGACCCTTCGAGAAGCAGACGGTATTACTGAGGGAGATCACGCTCTTTACATTCGGGCGGTGGATATTGCCGGTGCCCGGAGTGCCACCCTGCGGATGCCGGAAAATCCCAATGCCTTCTGGTTTGCCAGAAGACCTCAGGGAAGATACCTGTTGATCGATGATTATGCAGTGGAGAGCAATAATTCCGGTTTCCCGGATGCTTACTACCAGGGGTTACTGGATAGCCTGCTGGCAACAACCGGCGATCAGTATTCTTACTGGAACATAGAAGAACAATTTCCGTCATCCGTTACCCAATTTACCGAAACCCTGAAACTGTTCGATCGCATTATCTGGTATACCGACATCATAGATCAAACCGATGATCATTTTATTGCCGCTCAAATTGCCATTCCGGAATTCCGGCAAAATGGCGGTAAAATAATCTATACCGTGCAATTTAACGCCGGGTTTGGGGGACAGGGAAATCCCCTGGCATTCTCGCCGGTGGATTCACTGGGTGATGCTTTTAACGTAATTGTTTCCAATAGCACTTATTACCCGGACCCCGCCTTTCAGGAAACTTTTCCCGATTTGCCCCCCCTGCCGGTGCTTTCTACTTCAAAATTTATAGTCGGATTAATCGCCCTGATTCCCAAAGTGACTTCAGTCCCCATGTACCGTTATGATGACCCGAATTTGACCGAGGACCCGATTTTTATTATGGCGGGCAGAAATGATAATACCGGGGAATATGATTTTATTTTTTCCGGCACCCCCATGCACTTTTTACAGGGCAATGGTAATCTTAATGAACTGTTCTCAATCATATTGATAGATATGTTCGGGCCGTGAGGAACAGAGGGAACGTCCACATTTATTTTGTTCATGAAGTACAGAGATGGCAGCAAACAGAGGTTGGCTATATAAACTATCAGACGGCATGATTATGAAACGGAAATCCATTCTGGCAGTATTGATTTCTTTGCTCCTGGTGAGTGTTTTGTCGGCAGCAGACACCGGTACCATCCGGGGTATCATCAAGGATAAAGCTACCGGGGAAGCCCTTACCGGTGTGAACATTCTGGTAAAAGGCACTTACCTGGGAGCCGCCACCGATGCGGACGGTTTCTACATTATTCAGAATATCAAACCGGGGGAATACGAGGTGGAGGTTTCCTACATTGGGTATAAAATCATCCGCCGCACCGGGGTAAAAGTCAGAGCCGGAGAAACAATTTCATTGAATTTTGAGATGGAAAGTACTTCCCTGGCACTGGGCCAGGAGATTGAGGTCATTGGTCAGCGCCCTTTATTGGAGTTAGACGAGACCAGCACCGTTCGCAGCCTCTCCAGTGACGAAATTCAAAGCCGGATTGTGAACAATGCCGTGGAGTTGGTTTCCCAGCAAGTGGGGGTGGTGGAGCAAGACAACGAAATCCACATCCGCGGTGGACGCAGCTACGAGGTGCAATACCTTCTCGACGGCATTTCGGTGCAGGACCCTCTCTCCGGCACCGGCTTTGGGTTGAACGTCAGCGCCAATGCTATTGAGGAGGTGGAAGTGATCACCGGGGGGTTCCGGGCGGAATACGGGCAGGCGACCTCCGGCATCGTGCGGGTAAAAACCAAAACCGGCGGCGATCGCTATGAAGGATTTTTCTCCTATAAATCCGATCACATGGGCATTTTCCGAAATCGCAGCTTTAGCTTTAACGGAGACAAGTTTGAATTGAACTTCGGCGGTCCCGAACCCCTGACAAACTCCCTGTTCCCGGGAATCGGGTTAAAGTTGCCGGGCAAATTCTATTTCTTCCTGAATCTTTTTTCGTTTATCTCTGATGACTATACCCGGGCGACTTCCCCCCAGCTTCGCTCTTCCATCAGCCCCCGGCTTTCTCTGTTCGGCAAACAATTGTTTGATGAGACCACTTTTGCCCCCCGGGAAGACAATAATTGGTCCGGGTTGTTAAAATTAACCTGGAAACTTAACCCCACCAATACCTTCACCTTTTCTTACAACCGTTCTATCTCGGTAAATCAAAACACCCAGTTGTTGCAAACCAACCTGGAATTTGTGGAACCGAATCCCGGTTTTCCGTTCCGCTTCTCTAAAAATCTTGCCAATTTCAATACCTATACGCATGACAACGAACAGACTGCCTTTTCCTGGCTGCATACATTGAACAAAACCACTTTTTTTGAATTGCGCTTTAGTCGTTTTTTTACCCACCTGCGCAGTGACTGGGATGGAAAGTCCTGGCAGGAATATATACAACCCGTAGATGTGCCCCGTCTGCCGGTCATCTACTTTTTCCGGGATTCTGCCAAAGTGCGGGTAATTCCCGGTGACGGTTTTTATGATTACGGCAATGCCTTTATCTGGCATGACCACCATGTCACCTCTCAGACATTTAAAGGAGATATTACCAGCAAGGTCAAAAATATCCATACCCTGAAAGCCGGGGTTGAGGCGTCTTTTAAGGAAATGCAGCTAATTGATATTGCCGACCCCTTTATTGGTAATTTTGGGTCCAGCCAGGATATTTACCGGGTGCATCCGGCAGATGGTGCCCTCTATGCCCAGGATGATATTCGCTTTCGGGGTTTTTTTGTGAATGCCGGGGTACGGTTAGACTGGTGGGCACCGGGCGCTTTTGCCGACCGGGCGGTGAAAGATACCACCTCCATTCTGACGGAGGGAATCCGCCGGAAATATTTTGATGAATCTTTTGGTATCTTTGGCAGACGGGTTAAAATGCGCCTGATGCCCCGGCTGGGTGTCTCTTTCCCGATCTCCAACAACCAGATGCTGTATTTCAACTACGGGCATTTTTCCAAACTCCCCAAACCCCAGTTTGTCTATGCCAAATTGTCTCCCAGCAGTTCCAAATCCGCATTCCAGAAGTTCGGCAATCCCAGTTTAAACCCGGAAACCAGTGTGAAGTATGAACTGGGGATTCGTCACAAATTTACCGAGAATGACGTCCTCAGCATCACCGCCTTTTATAAAGATATTTTTGATTATGTTCAGACCATCACCATTCCGGACTTACCCCGGGTTGGGCGGGGGATTACCTATGTTAACCAGGACTATGCTCGTTCCCGGGGAGTGGAAGCAGAGTACAAAACGAGGATTGGAAAGTATATTTTCGGCGATCTGTCGGGCAGTTTATCGTTAACCACCACCAAATCGTCAACTACCGATATTGCTTTTCTGGTGGCAGACCGCCAGTTGGAAGAGCCGCCCATCAAAGAAGTCTGGGCACGTTGGGACCGTCCCTGGCAGGTTGCTGCTAATCTGTCGGTGCGGGTACCGCGCGGTGACCGCCCCTCTCTCTTCGGTTTGCGACTCTTTGGCGATTGGAACCTGAGCATGCGCTTTTTTGCCCAGGCAGGAAGACGATACACCCCGGTGGAATTAACCGGTTTTGATGTGGACGGACGCCCTTTGTATGATCAGGTCCAGGATCAATCCTTACAATTCAGCAAAGTTGCCAAACACTGGGAGTGGGTGGATTTAAGTTTCAATAAATTTTTCCGCCTCTTTAAAGTAACTTATGGTTTTCACCTGGAAATCAAAAACCTTTTCAATTACCGAAGCCCGCAAATTATCAACCCGGTTACCGGTGATGCCTACCACTACGGCGACCCGGTTCCCCGGGGATGGAATGATCCGAGATTTCCGGATGTGTTTTTTCCTATCTCCGCACCGTTTCCGTTAAATCCGGCGCGTTTTCGGGCGCCGCGCAATATCCGGTTTGGCTTTTCGGTGAAATTTTAAAGTGCATTGGGGTATTCAATTTGAAAAACAATAAAGCCTGAACAGGTAGTTCTATGAGACAATTTTTCTATCTTGGTCTATGGATGTTACTTCTTACCGGGCTGGCAACCGCCCAGTTATTTCCGAACCTGGGTGGTCAGCGCACTGGCACTGCCGCGGCCCAATTCCTGAAAATCGGGGTGGGCGCCCGGGCAATCGGAATGGGGGAATCTTACATTGCCGTGGGCAACGATGCCGAAGCGCTTTACTGGAACCCCGCCGGTATTACTCTATTTGAGAAGAACAGCGTCTTCTTCAGCCATAATCAATGGTTGATTGATACCCAACTGGAATACGCCGGAATCGTCTTTCACCTCGATCAGGCAAACAGCTTTGGGGCTGCTATCACCTATCTCCATACCGAAGACATGGTGGAAACTACCGAGCTACAACCTTTTGGAACCGGCAGAACCTTTGGATTCAGTGACTTTTTGCTGGGTATTACTTACGCCCGGAAGATGACCAGTCAGTTTAGTTTCGGAGTATCGGTTAAATTGATGCAGGAAACCATCGCAGAACTTACCATGCGAAGCGTGTTGTTTGACCTGGGCACTTTTTACCGTACCGGCTGGAAGTCGACTCGCTTTGCGGTGACGGTGACCAACTTTGGACAGGATATGGCTCCTTCCGGTAGTGTGAAATCCCAAACACTGGATAACCGGGATGTAGAGATAACCTCTTTTCAGAAATTTCCCCCGCCAATTCTGTTCCGGATTGGGGTTGCCGGGGAGATCATCGATAACGAGTATCATCGCATCACCACATCCGTGCAGTTAAATCATCCTAATGACAATGCTGAGAATATCAACCTGGGGGCGGAATACTGGTGGCGGGATAAAATAGCGCTGCGGGCGGGCTATAAAACCGCCCAGGTAGAGGAAACTTTTTCCCTGGGGTTCGGACTTCACTTCCCGATCACCCTGGCAGATTTCCGGCTGGATTATGCCTTCACAAATTTTGGCAGACTTGGGGTTGTCAATCGTTTTGCGATTCAATTACAATTTTAAGATTTTTAAGGGCTTGATTCAATGGATACTTTCTTCATGAAGAATAAAAAGCACGATTTATCTTATAAAAATCCACTCCTCCAAAAACTTCTTTTATGGGGGCTCATTTTAGGGGCAGCACTCCTGGAATTGCTATCCTGCACCACCAATCATACCGATTTACCGGTTATCCCCCCCGGTGAGGAACAGTTCCCCAGCCTGGATGATGCCGAATATGTGCTGATCAACCCGCCTTTAGATGCTGCCCATGGGTATGATTTCAACAATCCCTCGGATGTTTACATCGGGGTGGACAACTTTCTTTATGTGGCGGATACCGGTAATGATCGTATCGTCATGCTGGATGCCGGAGGACAAATCCAGGGTGTTTCACAATTTATCCCGCATCCGGAAGCTATTACCCAGAACGACAGCCTGCAACTGTTAATCGTTAATAAAACCAATGTGATATACCGGATTGACCTGTTTTCAGTGAACCATCAAATCGGTGCAGCCCCGATTGACACCGTTTTTCAGCAAGCCAGTGAACCGCACCGCCAGTTCACCGGGATCACCGTGCATAATGGATTCGAATACTATGTCACCGTTATTGATGTAGCGGATTCCAGTTCTAACTTTCAGGCGTTCAGTTTTATTTACGATTTCAATGCCGACCACACCCTGAAGGGTCCGCTGCCGATGAATGTCAACGGCACCGGGTTGTTTTCTGCTATTTTGCCCACCGGAATTGTCTCTCTGCGGGAACAGTGGCTGGATGTTTCGATCATTCGGGAGAAAACCCCGGCGTTTATCTTCTGCCAGACCGGCCGCACCAGCCTGCTACAAAACAATTTTCAGGTTCAGTTTATCAC
>CAYYGL010000036.1:0-31225 GCA_964471235.1 uncultured Calditrichaceae bacterium | reverse complement strand
CCGCCCAGATCCACGAGCGCTACTCCCAGGTAGCGCTCGTCATCATCAAGTAACGCCAGGCTGGATGCCAGTGGTTCCAGGATGATATCCTCTACGGTATATCCAGCGCGCTGCACACTGCGAACAATATTTTGCGCCGAAGTAATGGCAGCCGTAACCACATGCACTTCCACCTCCAGGCGAACCCCGCACATCCCCACCGGGTCCCGGATGCCATCCTGCTCATCCACAATATATTCCTGGGGAATCACATGGATAATTTCCCGGTCAATGGGCATGGCTAATGCCTTCGCCGCACCGATTGCCCGCTCCACATCCTCCGGGGTAATTTCATGATCATCCCGGGAAACCCCGACCATCCCTTTGCTGTTCAGGCTGCGAATGTGATCGCCGGCAATCCCCACAAATACGGAATCTACCTCTACCCCTGCCATCCGCTGGGCTTCATCCATGGCTGTCTGGATGGCGCCCACAGTCTTGTCGATATTGACCACCACACCTTTCCGTAGCCCATGGGAGGGGGAACTGCCGATGCCCACCACATTTAATCTACCATCCAACTCTTCCTTGACAATGACCGCACATACCTTGGTCGTGCCAAGGTCCAGGCCGGTGATGATTCTTCCTTCCATTTTCTTACGCCTTTTTTTAGTTGCTATATGAGTTAGCTGTTTTTACCGAATTTGCAAGGGCTTCCTTCAGCAAAACAAATAGCAGCCCTTGCTTTCTGTGCCTCTTTATGTTTTATGTTTTTTCTTTTGCAGTACTACCCGGTTCTCAAACGTCAGATCAATCCGCTTTAATTGCGGCAGTTGATTGATAATTGATGTTGTGTTAAGTAATTCGCTTAAAACATACAGTCGTTCGTAATGGTGGGAGTTGCCAAGTCGAACCCGGGCGCCTCCTTTGACAAGATACAGTTCCGGGGAACCATCTTTGCGAATGTGAATCTCCGAGATAAAAGATAAGAGCGTATTATCGACCTCCTGTATCTTTTTCTTTAAACTTAATGCCTTAAAAAGCGGTTTTTTATCCTTACGTAACTCCTTGACAGACAAGCCGGTTACGATGGGGACACTCCCCATGGGCATGGCAGGAAGTTTCTTGATAATTAACCCGGTGTTATCTACCATATAAATGATGCGATCCACTAAATAAAGCACCGGCTCCCGCTCCTGAACGGATATCAGCAGGGTGGCGGGCAGTGCCCGGGTGACACTAACTCCCTTGACATAAGGATTGGATAAAATCCGTTTGGAAATCTCCGGCAATTCCATCTGGAACAATGTTCCGGAGGAATCGCATTCAGCTAATTTTAGAATCGTTTTCCGGGTCAGATAATGGTTTCCCACCACCTCTATCCGCCCAATCCGGAAAAAAGCGGTTCGGTTCACCAGGAAACGTCCTGCTTTGACTACCCCAAATACGGAGATAGCAAACAATAGCCAGAAGAATGCCACCCGGGGCGTGGGAAAAAATATTGTTGATAATCCATTTGCCCGGGCGGTTTTCCGTGTTTTGGCTTGCTTAACCGCCATTCTTCCCCCTCTCCACTCGTTGGATATCTTCCGGCGGAAACCCGATTAATTTTACTTCCGGTTCCAGCCATACCTTAAACTGCCGGTACACCTTCCGTTGCACCTGAACGATCAACTGATAAATATCCTGTGCGCTGGCATTCTCCACATTCAGGATAAAATTTGCATGTTTTGGCGATACCATCGCTCCCCCAATCCGCAGCCCCTTACAACCGGCGGCTTCAATTAACCGCCCGGCGTAATCTCCCGGCGGACGTTTAAACACGCTGCCGCAGGAAGGATATTCCAGGGGCTGTTTTTCAGCCCGGCGCCGCAGATAATCCTCGCGGGCTGCCCGCAATTGCTGCGGAGCTCCCGGCTCCACCACCAGCCAGCACCCCAGCAGAATTTTGTTGATTAACCCATCTGCCCGACGATAACCAAACCCGGCGTCCTCCCGGTGAATTTGAACCCGCACTCCTTTTTCATTCAGGGCATCAATTCGGAGCACCCGATCGCCAATCTCCCCGACAAACGCCCCGGCGTTCATTCGCAGGGCGCCGCCAACCGTGCCCGGTATGCCGGACATGTAATCCAACCCCCGCAGACCATGTTCCTCGCAATACTCCACCAACTCCGCCACGGTACATCCACTCCCCACATACAGGAGATTATCCTCATGAAACAGTTGATGACAACAACGCTCCAGCGAAATCACCACTCCCCGGTAACCGGCATCGTGAATCAACACATTGGCACCTTTGCCCAACACAAAAAACGGAACTTGCTCTTGTAAGCACAGACGCACAATGTGCTCTACCTCGTCGATGGTCTCCGGGGTAATGTAAGCATCCGCCTTCCCCCCTACTTTGTAGCTGGTATACGGCGCCAGGAGTTCATCCAACCGGCACTGATCCGGGAATTCTTCCTTCAAGCGTCTGGCAAAATGTTGAGTCTTATCTGTATTCATCATTCGGTCATCAGAAAATTGGGATATATGGTTTTAAGGTATAAAGGGAACGTGAAGACGATTAGTTGCCATTACACATAATTCCCATTTACTCATCTACCCATGCACCACTTCCCTCTTTCATCTTTCATCTTCAATTCTTGAGTTTCTCTACCAATTCATTGGCAACCTTCCAGATATCCCCGGCGCCAATGGTCAGCACCATGTCTCCCGGCTGTACCAATGGGAGCACTTTTTCTGCAAGCGTTGTTTTGTCCGGGAAATAAAAAACGTGTTTATGCCCTATGGCGAGGGCAGCATCCGCAATTATTTTTCCGGAAACGCCCTCGATGGGCTCTTCCCGGGCAGGGTAAATATCGGTGACAATCAACATATCTGCGTTCAGGAACACCCGGGCGAATTCCTTATAAAAATTTCGGGTTCTGGAATAGAGATGAGGCTGAAAAATCGCTACAATCCGTTTCTTTTTCCAGCCGTTCCGGGCGCCTTGCAACGTTGCTTCTATTTCCGTGGGATGATGCCCGTAGTCATCCACAATCATCAGATCATTCACCACCGCTTTAATCTCGAACCGGCGGGTAATGCCGGAAAATTCCGCCAACGCCTTTTGAATGTCTGAAAGAGGAATATCCAGTTCCAGACCCACTGCCACGGCTGCCAGGGCATTTTGCACATTGTGTCTTCCGGGCATTTGCAATGTCATTCGGGAAAGGAGTTTGCCATGCAACAACACATCAAACCGGCTGCCGGCATCTTCAAACTGCAAATTACGGGCACTCACATCCGCCTGGCTATTGAATCCGTAGGTGAGCACGCTGCGTTTAAAGCGCTGCAAAATTTCCTGAACTCCGGGGTTATCCAGACAGGCAATCACCTTTCCATAAAAAGGCACTTTATTGGCAAAGGTAACAAACGCATTCTGCAAATCGTTCAGGCCCTGGTAACAATCCAGATGATCGGCATCCACATTGGTGATGACCGCCAGGGTGGGTATCATGGAAAGAAAGCTGCGATCAAACTCATCCGCTTCCGCTACCATAAACTCACCGGCTCCCAGCCGGGCGTTGGTATTCAAAGAGCGCACCTTGCCACCGATTATCAATGTGGGGTCTAAACCGCCTTCGGTCAATACGACTCCAATCAGCGAGGTGGTGGTGGTTTTGCCATGGGTGCCGGCAATGGCAATGCCCTGTTTCAGGCGCATCAACTCGCCCAACATCTCCGCCCGCTTTATCACCGGAATCTTCCGCCGCAGGGCTTCCTGAACCTCGATATTCTCCGGTGTTACTGCCGAGGAATAAATTACCACATCGGCATCTGCCACATGCGCCGCCTTATGGCCCCGGTAAATGACGGCGCCCATTTGCTCCAGGGCGGCGGTAATATCGCTAAGTTGTATATCCGAACCGCTCACCCGGTAACCGAGATTTAGCAGCACTTCGGCAATACCACTCATGCCAATTCCACCGATACCGATGAAGTGGATGTTATGTATTTTTCCGAATCGCATTTTCTTCGGGCTTTCCCCTAATATTCTTTCCCTAAAACTTATTTCGTTTACGGTTTCTCCTGATTAATTCATCACCCTGTGATCCCACAGCATTAAAAAAAGAGTTGGGAGTATATTGTTTTTCCGTAACCTTTACGTTCTCCGTGCCTCTTCGCAAACAACCACTCATGAGTGGTGAATCGTATAGGCGCTGTCGTTGCCTTGTACGGAGTGGATGTTAAGCACCCCTTTCCGCCAATTCCAAAACCAGTTGGGCAATCTCCCGGGCAGCGTCCGGTTTGGCTAATGTTTGCCAGGCGGCGGATTGCTGTTGCCGGAGATTTTCATCGGTAATAAGTTTTTGCAATGCTCCTGCCAGTTTTCGCTCCCAACCTTCACCCTGTTCAACCATCAGAGCGGCTCCTGCCTCCATCATTGCCCGGGCATTGTGCACCTGGTGGTTTCCGGCAGCAAACGGATAGGGCACCAGGATCGTGGGCTTTGCCACGATGGCTAATTCCGCCAGAGTGGTGGCTCCGGCGCGGCAGAGTATGATATCCGCCACTGTGTAAGCTTCGCTCATCTCTTCAATATAGGGCAGCAGCTTTACCCGGTCTTCCGGCAAGGAAAGAGAGTTTCGCAACCGCTCAAATTCTCCCCTGCCGCACTGCCAGAGAATTTGCAGAGGGGCATCTTCCAACAACTCCGGTGCCAGTAATGCCATCGCCTGGTTAATTGCCCTTGCCCCCTGACTGCCGCCAAATACCAGCAGGGTCAACCGTTGGGATGAGAACCCGAATTTCCTGAGCAATGCGTCCCTGTCATTGCGGATTAAACCGCTGCGTACCGGGTTTCCAGTGAAGTGCAATTTGTCTTCATCACCGGTAAAAAAATGCCGAGCGGCGGCAAACCCCAGGCATATCCGCCGGGCATACCGGGCTAACAGACGGGAGGTGATCCCCGGATGCGCATCGGCATCAAAAATCAATACCGGCACCCCCATCTTAGCAGCCGCATACAAAATCGGTCCGCTGACATACCCGCCGGTACCCACCGCCGCATGAGGGCGAAAACGGCGTACAATCCTCCAACTTTGCCCCAGGCTGACCAGTAATTTGACGGGAAACATCAGATTCTTCGGGCTAAGACTGCGGGCAAGTCCGGCAATCCAGATCGTTTCCATTGCAATTCCCCGGGCAGGCACAATTCGGGTTTCAATCCCGTGTTTACCGCCAACATACAAAAATTCATACTCCCCTGTATTTTTTAAACTTTCGTAAATTGCTAATGCCGGATACACATGACCTCCCGTTCCGCCCCCGGTAATTAAAATTCGTTTTTGCGCCGCTGCTGTTGTCATGGATCTTACCGTTTTTTCCGTCTGGTGGTACGGCTGCCGGGTCGTTTTCCCCCTCTGGTATTCCGCCAGCTATATACGGTTGCCCGGGAAGAGGAACGCCTCTTTTTCCCGGGGGGATTCTCATTCGCAAAGCGCAGCAGCATCCCGGCATAGACACAAGAGAACAACAACGCCGTGCCTCCATAACTGATAAACGGCAACGGCAGCCCGGTTGCCGGTACCAATCGCAAAGTGACCATCATGTTGATCAATGCATACAGAGCAAAGTGGACGACAATACCGACTGTCAAATACATGGTAAATTTATCCGAAGTGCGCAAGGCAACCGAAATTCCCCGCACCACAATGATACCGAACAGTGTTATTACCAGAAGGGTGCCAAACAGCCCCAACTCTTCCCCAATGATGGCGAAGATAAAATCGGTGTGGGCTTCCGGCAGGAAAAACATTTTTTGGGTGCTGCGGGCAAATCCCACCCCGGTAATCCCCCCCGTTCCCAGACTCACCAACGATTGGTATACCTGGTATCCGGCTCCTTTTAAATCCGCTTCCGGGTGGAAGAAACTCATCACTCGCTGCATTTTATACGGGGAGAGCAACACCACCACAATCAGCGGTGGGATGCACGCTGCCCCGGTAAGCAGTAAGTGTTGGATGCGCACCGGAGCGACAAACAGCATGGTTACACCAATTAAAATCAGCATAAAGGCACTGCTGAAATCCGGTTGTAACAACACCAGACCGGCAAACAACATTAAATAGACCAGATGGGGAAACAAGCCGTCGGCGTAGCGGTGCATAAATTTTTCTTTTCGTGAAATGGAATCGGCAAAAAACAGAATCAGGGTAAATTTTGCAGCATCCACCGCTTGAAAATGGATGGGACCGAAAAACACCCACCGCCCATGCAGGATTACCCCGGCATAAAACAACAGAGCCACTCCGAAAAGCAGGGGAATGGCAGTATAGCCCTGTAATTTTTTAAAAGGGAAGCTGTAGGCAATTCCCATGGCAATCAATCCCAGAAAAAGCCAGGCAAGATGGCGCTTCAGGAAATAGAGGTGATCTACCTTGTATTGCCGGGCATAAAATGCACTGGCGCTGTAGACCATGATGATGCCCAGGAGCATCAGCAGGAAAAACGTTCCTAATAAATAAGGGTCGATATATTTTTTCTTCATGAGCTTTTCGTACCTTTCACTTCAAACAGTCATCCCGGTTGCTTTAACTGCCAATAGATTGACTTCATCCTTAAACTTTCTTCCCCGGGCTTCATAATTGGGAAACATATCGAAGCTGGAACACGCCGGGGAGAGCAGCACCACATCGCCGGGTTGTGATTGCTGATAAGCGATGTTGACGGCGGCTTCCAGGTCGGCAACTTCCGTTAACGGTATGATCCCCTCCCAGGCGTTTTTCATCCGCCCGGCTGCTTCTCCAATCAGTACCACAGATCGTACCTGCTGTTTGATCAACGGATTCAACTCACTGAAATCACCGCCTTTGTCCTTTCCTCCGGCAATTAAAACGATTGGCTCTTCAAAACTTTGCAGGGCATAACCCAGTGATGCCACCGTGGTGGCTTTGGAATCATTAAAAAAGCGAACGCCATCAATCTCTCGGACAAACTCCAGGCGATGCTCTATCCCGGGAAATTTTTCAATAACCTGTCGGATTTTTTCCGGTGGCACTTCGTTTAAAATTCCCAGTAATGCCGCCACTGTCATGTTGTACCGGTTGTGCGGTCCCCTTATGTGGGTTCCGGATAAAGGGATGTTGTAGCGTTTGCCATCGCTTACTATCTGAATTGCCTTATCTTTCCAGTACGCCCCTTCGGAAAGATTTCCCCGGGTGGAAACGGGCAGCTTCCGCGGGGCTGCCTCGCCAATTCGATGCGCCAGGTATTGGTCATCATCATTATAGATAAGCACATCCGCTTCTGTCAAATTGGATAAAATGTTCAGTTTCGCCTCCACATAGGCTTCGTAATTCGGATAACGATCCAGATGATTGGGAGAGAGGTTCATGATCACAGCAGTCCGGGGATGAAAATTGGCGATAGTCTCCAATTGAAAACTGCTCACTTCCAGTAAAGCAGCCGGTGGTTTGGGATTTTCCTGCACCAGCTTTGCCAGTGGGGTACCGATGTTTCCGCCCACCAACAAATTGGGGTAACGCTGCTTCAGGATTTCTGCAGTCAGGGTCGTGGTGGTGGTTTTTCCGTTACTGCCGGTAATTGCGATGACCGGAGCATCCACAAACCAGGAAGCAACCTCTAATTCCCCCAAAACCGGAATTTTCAACGCCGCTGCCTGGCGCAGAATGGGAATGGTTAAAGGAAGCCCGGGGCTGATACAAATCAGTTCCGCCCGGAGCACCTGCGTGCTGTGCCCGCCAAATTCCAGTTGAACACCCATGTCACGCAAGGGCTGCACATCATACTCGAGGTAGTGTTCCCCGCGTATATCGCTGAGCAGTACCCGGGCACCGTTTTTCGCCAGCAATTCCGCCAGGGCAATACCGCTCCGGGCAGCACCCAATACCGCTACCGCTGCCCCTTTCAATCGGCGTCGGTTCTCCCGGTTATCCGGGGATATGTCAAAACGGTTTATTTTCATTCTGATACCCTTATACCTCTTCGCTCCCCTGTGTTGCGCGTTCCGTTTGTGGCGTAAATCGGAATACGTGCACCCTAAAGAATTGAGCAGCAGAGCGTCAAAACAAGTTTTGACGCTCCGTTGTAAACGTAGGAGCGACAAAATTTATTTTGTCGGTGGCACGGTTATTTAATCAAACTCCATAATTTTGTCGATCTTATACCCTATACCTACCTCACCTTAAAGGTGGTGAGGCTGAGCAGTGCCAGTAAGATGCCGATAATCCAGAACCGCACAACGACTTTGGGTTCCGCCCAGCCCTTCAATTCAAAATGATGGTGCATGGGTGCCATCTTAAACACCCGTTTTCCTTCCCCGTATTTCTTACGAGTGTATTTAAAATACCCGGTCTGGATAATCACACTCAGCGTCTCGGCAACGAACATTCCCCCAATCAACACCAGCAAAATTTCTTTTTTGATTAATACTGCGACAGCTCCCAGGGTGCTGCCCAGGGCAAGGGAGCCGGTATCCCCCATAAACACCTCCGCCGGGTAAGCATTGTACCATAAAAATCCCATAGCCGCCCCCACAATTGCCAGGCAATAAACGGTCAGTTCCCCGCTTCCCGGCAAATAAATGATGTTCAGGTAATCGCTGAAATTCACATTTCCGGTCACATAACTCATCCCGGCGAATGTGAGCATGGCGATGGCAATCAAACCGGCTGCCAGCCCATCCAGGCCATCGGTTAAATTGACTGCATTGGATGTTCCGGTAATCACAAAAATCACCAGCGGGATATAAAAAATGCCAAAATCGATTTCCAGATTTTTGAAAAACGGCACACTGGTGATGTCGTTAATCCCTTTGGCAACAAAACCGGGATAAAAATAAATTCCACTGCCTAAAATCAATCCCAAAAGAATTTGCCCGAGCAGTTTATAGCGTCCGATTAACCCCTTTTTGATTTTTTTAATCACCTTCAGATAGTCATCCAGAAATCCCACAATTCCCATCCAGAAAGTAGCGAAGAATATCATTTGGATGTAATGATTGCTCAACTTAGCCCACAGCAACACTGCAATCAGGATTGCTCCCAGGATGATGATTCCCCCCATTGTCGGCGTTCCTTTTTTGGCAAAATGGGATTTGGGACCGTCATGCCGAATTTCTTCTCCAATCTGGTATTTTTGGAGTCGTCGAATGACCACCGGACCGATGAACAGGCTGATGATCAATGCCGTAATGGCTGCCAGTGCCGCCCGAACAGTGATGTAGCGGAAGACATTAAATCCAAAGAATACATCCCGAAATTGAAACAGAAAATCCGCAAGCATCGTCAATCTCCGTTTTAAATGTACACTCCGTTTATCACTCCATCCCGGCTCTCGTATACTTCCGGTACTCATTCAAAGATGATGGTGGCATCCCCCCTTACCGTAAACCGGTTAGGTATTTTCAATAATTTCAGCGGGTATCCTAATATTTCCAGGACCCCAGGCATTCGGAGGCGGGGATTAAGCCCCCTGCTCCAACAGACCGTATAAAATTTTTTCCATTCGCATCCCCCGGGAGCCTTTTAATAAAAGCACATCCCCGGGTTGCAAAATCCGGTTTAACTGCCGGGTGATATCGTAATGGCGCTGGTAATGAAAGCAAACCGGGGTTTCCCCCCCGCTGTTTTGAATCCCTAATCGGATATATTGGGCATAAGGGCCATATAATAACACATAATCGATATTTCCGGAAGCGATGTATTCTCCCAACTGGCGATGTTCCACTTCGGAGAATTCGCCCAGCTCCAGCATATCCCCCAACACCAGCACTCTTTTTCCGCTCACTCCTTTCAGATTAGAGATATAGTCCACAGCGGCACGCATGGAGTCAGGATTGGCGTTGTAGGCATCATTGATAATGCGAACACCGTTTTTTTCCAGCACTTCCATGCGCTGGCTGGCGGGGGTAAACTCTCCCAGGGTTTCGGAAATCTCATCTTCGGTGATGCCGTAATGCAACGCCACGGCGCTGGCTAACAGGGCATTCATAAATTGATGAGCGCCGGGAATTTGAAGCGGCACATCAATACGATTGTTCAGACGAAATGTGATGCATCCCTGATCATCCCGGGAGACAATTTCCCCGTAGACATCACAATCCGGGGTTACTCCCACGGTGATGGAATGCTTCCCTTCCCGGGGATAATGGCGAAGGAGCGGGTCCGCCATATTTATAAACACCGGTCCCTCAGCAGGGACGGCATCCAGCAGGGAAACCTTCTCCTGGTAAACATTGTGAAGGGAACCAAAGAAACCCAGGTGCCCTTTGCCAATGTTGGTCACCACCCCCGCAGTAGGTTGGGTGATGCCGGACAGCAGCGCAATCTCCCCGGGGTGATTGGTGCCCATTTCAATCACGGCAATTTCCACATTGGGGGTAAGTTCCAGCAGCATCAAAGGGAGCCCGATATGATTGTTCTTGTTCCCCTCGCTGCGGAACACCCGGAAACGGGTTGCCAGGAGTGAGGCGATCATTTCCCGGGTGGTGGTTTTGCCGTTAGAGCCGGTTAAGCCAATCACCGGGATATCAAATTGGCGGCGGTGCCAGGCGGCGATTTGCTGTAAAAAATCCAGGGTATTGTGGACAACAATCACCGGGCGGGAGAGATTTTCCGGTTTCTCCTGCTGGTGTTGAAACCAGGATTGCTCGACGACCACAGCAACGGCATCTCTCTGCCAGGCTTGATATACAAAATCATGACCGTCATGGCGTTCCCCGCGCAGGGCTACAAACAAATCACCTGCCGACAGGGTGCGGCTGTCAATGGAAACTTTTTCAAATCCCACCACAACGCCGTTTCCTTCGATTCCCCGAAAACCCGGATAATGAGTAAGAAATTGTTCAAACGCCGTTTTCTGAATCTTCACAGGCACCGTATCTCATCCTTTATGCTGTTCCAAAATCGATTTAACCACCTCCCGGTCATCAAACGGTATGCGACGATCGGCAAACTCCTGGTAGTTCTCATGTCCTTTTCCGGCAATTAACACGATTTCGTTTTTTCCGGCTTCCTGCAAAGCCGTCTCAATTGCTTTTTTCCGCTCCGGAATCACCCGAACCTTTGCGGTATCATAAATGCCGCTTTTAATTTCTTCGATGATGTTCAGCGGGTCTTCGCTGCGGGGATTGTCATTGGTCAGGATGATGCGGTCCGCATAATCTTCGGCAATTTTGCCCATAATGGGGCGTTTCCCCCGGTCGCGATCGCCCCCACAGCCAAACACCACGGTTAAATGCGCCGGTTGAAATTCCAACAACGCTTCCAGAATACGCTGCAAGCCCTCCGGCGTATGGGCATAATCTATATAAACCCGAAACCCTTTCGGGGAAACAAACCGTTCGCTGCGCCCGGGAATGGACGTGACCGATTCAATCCCCTTCACAATTTTTTCCTCGGTAATCCCCAGGGACAGGGCGGTGGTAACCGCTGCCATGATGTTGTAAATGTTAAATTTCCCTGGCAAAGAGGTGGTGCAAAATAATTTCCCGGAAGGTACCTTCAGTTCCAGGGACATTCCATCCCCAAGCATCTGGTAATTTTCCAGGATAGTGGTCGCCTCCGGCCGGTGCATGGAAAACGTCAGGATGTCTCCTTCCGTTTTTTCCATGATATGCCGGCTGCGGGGATCATCCAGGTTTAAAATTGCCCGATCGTTTTGCCCGAGGTGCTCGAAGAGCCGTCTTTTTGCCAGGAAATAATTTCCCATGCTTTTGTGAAAATCGAGATGATCCCTGCCCAGGTTGGTAAATACCGCTGCCCGAAAGGGGATGCCGTCCACCCGGTGCAGTGCCAGGGCGTGAGATGATACTTCCATCACCACACTCTTGCATTTTTTGCGATACATGCGGTAAAACAGACGGTGCAAATCAAGGGCTTCCGGGGTGGTTCGTTCTGCTGGAATTCTCTCCTTCCCGATCACGGTTTCCACCGTGGTGATTAGCCCCGGTTTCCATCCCGCTTCCGTTAAAATAGCATGCAGCAAATAGGCAGTTGTGGTCTTACCGTTGGTACCGGTTATCCCGATAATTTTCAATTGTTCTGCCACCCGGCCAAAGAAATTTCGTGCCAGAAAAGGGAGCCATCTCCGGGTATCTTTGACCTGCACAATGACCGCATCTTTAATATCCGGGATTTCCTCCACAATGAACACCCGGCAGCCTTTTTGGTATGCCTGGGGAATAAAGGCATGCCCGTCCTGTTGGAACCCACGGATTGCCACAAAGGCATCCCCCGGGGTAACTTTTCGGGAATCGTACTGAAGGTCTTTGACCAGGGTTGAGAGGTCTCCCCGAACGGTCAACGTCGGCAAATCCCCGATTATTTCTGCCAGGCGTTTCATGATGGTTTACATACCAGTTTTATTTTAGAGTTTGCCGATAACGTTTTCTTTGCTCGCGGCTGCTGGCGAATAACCGTTCCGCTGCCTTCTACCTCTACCGGAATATTCCATGCTTCCAGAATTTGCAAGGCTTCTTTTAAAGACAGCCCGGTTAATTGGGGCATCCGCTTTGTTTCGGTTTTTTGTTTCCCATCCGTAAACAACCGGACAATCGTTTTAGTAGTAACTTCAGTGTAGGCATCCGGTTCCTGACGGAGCACCACATCGCCATCGCCCATCACCTTATAGTCGATATGGCGCCGCCGTAAAATTTTCTTGGCAGTTTCAACTTTCAATCCTTCCAGGGAGACAAGATAACTATTTCCACCGGGGAGGTCAATTTGTGCCACCCGGTATCGGGGCTGTTCGCCTTCACCCGGCAGCCCGATAATTCTGCGGGCAATGTTTCGAAATGCCGGGGCTGCCACCTGGCTGCCGTAATATCCCTTCCGGGGTGTATTGACCACCACCAACAGGACAAAACGAGGCGATTCCGCCGGAAAAAAACCCACAAAATATGCCACATGACGATTGGAGCTATAACTGCCGGTGTGGCGGTCCAGTTTTTGGGCGGTGCCGGTCTTTCCGGCGATTGTCAACCCGGCGAGTTTGGCAGTGTGCCCGGTGCCGTTTTCTACCACCCCCACCAGAACATCCTTCATCTTTTCGGCGGTTTCCGGTAAGACCACCTGGCGGATCACCTGTGGTTCATGGGTCTTGTAAACTTGTCCCCTGTCATCAAAAATTTTCCGCACCACATACGGCTGCATCAACACCCCATTATTTGCCACAGCGCCATAAGCAGCGGCAATTTGCAGCGGCGTGGCAACCACTTCATAACCAATGCTCATATACGAAAGAGAGTATCGGGAATATTCACCCGGTTTATGCAGCACACCGGATTCTTCCGCTGGCAGATCGATGCCGGTTAAAGCGCCAAAGCCAAAATCCCGGGCGTAACGGTAAAAATCCGGCGCGGAGAATTTTTGTGCCAGTTTAATTACCCCGATATTGCTGGAGCGCTCAAATGCCTGGCGTGCCGTCAAATAACCATAAGGATGGTGATCCTCAATAAATTTTCTACCCAGGCGGTAACGCCCATTCTCACAGTAGACCAGTTCTTTGTTTAAATTCAGGTGAAGCTGTTCGATGCTGAGCGCCATCGCCACCATCTTAAAAGTGGAACCGGGCTCATAGGCATCGGTAATCGCGCGATTTCGAAAATCATCCAGCCGGTAGCGATTGTAGCGATTGGGATCAAACCCCGGAGCGTTTGCCAGGGCTAACACTTCACCGGTGTGCGGATCCAACAGAACTGCCGAACCGCTAAGCGCCTGGTGGGTCTTGACCGTATTTCGTAATTCCTCTTCTACGATGCTCTGGTAAACCATGTCCAGAGTGGTTTCCAGACTCATTCCGTTTACCGGTTGCCGGGTAGGAAAATCCAGGTTAGGGAACTGATTGCCCAGGGCATCACGGAGAAAAATGGTCCATCCCGGTTTACCTCGTAACAGCCGGTCATATTCCAGTTCCAGCCCAGCCCGGGCTTCATTTTCATAATCACAATAGCCGACGGTCTGTGCCGCCAACTCTCCGTAAGGATAATAACGACTGAACCTTTTTTCCAATTCCAGCCCCCGAATGCCGAGGGCACGCAGCTTTTCTGCCGTATCCACACTTAAGCGATGGGCAATATAGACAAATCGCTGGGTTCCCTGTATCTTTTTTAAGATGGTGCGGTATGGAAGAGACACCAACGGCGCAATCTTCCTGGCAGCACTCACCCGGTCTTTCAACAAGGCGGGTCGAAGCGCCAGGGAGTAATGAATCAAGTCAACCGCTAAAATCTGATGGTGGCGATCGGTAATATTGCCGCGCTGAGCTAACAACTCCCTTTTGCGCTCCAGATGCTTGCGGGCAATCTGCTGGTATTTCAGATGATCAACCACTTGAATCCAGAACAATTTTACCACCACAACCAGAAAGCCCGACAGAAGTAAAAAACCCAATATCGTTATTTTCCGGTGAGGATCCGCCGAGAATTTTCCCGGTCGCATCCCTTTACTTTTTTTCTTCTTCTGTGTCTTTTTGAACATAGAACGCTAACCGTTTTTTATCCACCCGTAACGGGAGAGGTTCTGTTGACGCCGGCTTTAAGCCTAATTCCTTCTCTGCCACCCGGGCAATTCGGTAATAGGTCATTAATTCGGAGTTAATCTTTGCCTGGTATCGGCTTTTTTCACTATCCAGACGTAAAATTTCCGCTTTTAAGTGCTGGATATCCTTCACATACTCGGTTATCTGGTAATCCTTCCATTGATATACCAGGAAAGCCAGGCTGACCAATATGAGAATCAAAAACACCAGGCTGATGGTATAAAATCCATAAACTGCCTGCCGCACTCCCTGTTTCACTTGAAGCACTGTTTTCCGATTAACCGCTTTTCGCTTTCTTTTTTGACCGGTTCCGCTTTTTACCCCCTTCGCCCTGTTCGTAGTAGTAGTTTTTCTTTTTTGTTTTACCTTGCTCTTTATCGCCATTTCTTTTCTCCGGGTTATGGCTGAAAGGGAACCACCTTCTCCCCTACCCTCATCCGGGCACTACGGGCACGGGGATTTTGTTCAATTTCTTCGGCGCCCGGTAAAACCGGTTTGCGAGTAATTACCCGCATTTCCTGCACTTTATCACACACACACTGGGGGAACTCCGGCGGACAAACACAGCTTTGCTGTTTTTGTCTTAAAAATTGTTTCACAATCCGGTCTTCCAGAGAGTGGTAACTGATGACCACCAGGCGCCCCCCTTCGGCTAACATCCGAAAGGCGCCTTCGAGGGATTCTGTTAAGCGGCGGAGTTCCTGATTCACTTCAATACGCAATGCCTGAAAAACCCTTGCCAGTGATTTATTTAAAAACCGTTCGCCAACAACCGAGCGAACCACTTCTGCCAACTCTCCGGTAGTTTGTAATTTACGGTTATCCCGGCGCCGCACAATCTCCCGGGCGATTGCCCGCCAGTGCCGCTCTTCGCCATATTCCCGGATAAGGCGCCCCAACTCCTCCGGTGAATAGCTATTCAGCACATCCCCGGCGGTTTTCGTCTGGCGCACCGGATCAAATCGCATATCCAGCGGACCCTCTGCCTGAAAACCAAATCCCCGGGAAGGTTCATCTACCTGGTGTGAAGAGATACCCAGGTCATAGAGTACCCCGTCTACCGGGTATTTGTCAATTTCATACAAAATGACTTCTATTTGATCGTAAAATGCCTGGCGCAGGTGCACATTCGAAAAACCGGACAACAGCTCTTGAGCATGGGCAATCGCTTCCGGGTCCGCGTCCAATCCAACCAGAAATGCATCAGGTGAGGTATGTTCTAAAATATAAAGGCTGTGCCCCCCACCTCCCAACGTGCAATCCACATAAATTCCATCCTGGCGATGGATTAAAAATTCTCCCGCTTTCTCCATCAGCACCGGCTGATGAAAAAATTTTTTCATTACAATGCCATCCTTGCCATTGGTTATATATCCAGGTCACGTGAAAGCGTTTGAAAATCCCCTTCCGTAGCCTCCACAAACTCACGATATTTTGCCGGATTCCAGATCTCGATTTTATCTTCATATCCGACAATCAACACTTCGCCGTTTAACTGGGCATATTCAATCAAACCGGCAGACAAATTCAATCGTCCCTGTTTATCGATTTTCTGTTCGCTGGCTTCGTACATTAACCGGCGGGAAATGACCCCGAATTGCCGGTCATTTTCCACTTTTTCCTTAATCTTGTTGATGAAGTTTTGCCAGGAAGAGCGGGGAAACATGGCGATACACTTTTCACTCCCCCGAATTAATATCAGGGTGTCGGCGTCATCCTCTCGCAAATTCTTACGAATCTTGGCAGGAAAGTTAATACGCCCCTTACTATCCAATGTACTTCGAAAACTACCCCAGAACCCGTTTTTCACCATCTTCCAACACCTTTTTAATGGAATAAAGTGGAAAAAATACCACTTCTCGCCACAAATATCCATGCTTTTCGATTAAAAAACAAGGAAAAAGTAAAAAAAATGGGAATTCAACGTATGAGTAGAAGAGCAGAAGGAAAAAAGGGTGATGAGTAGCAGTTGACAGGAATCATTGGAGCAGCCGCAAAGCGGTCACGGGATGGTACTCGTTCTTCAATATAGGCGTACCATCATGTTTTCCGGAGGGGTAAGTCGTCTTCACGGTTCAGGCATTCCGGGAAAAGCGGAAGGGGTAAGGGAAGGTGTTTATCATTGGGGGAAGCTTACTATCAGCTAAAAATTGCGGTAAGCAAGTAGTAGAAAACAATTGCGCCGAGTGCACCGGCAGGAATGGTGACGATCCAGGAAATAATGATATCCCCCACAACCCGCAAGTTTAAGGCGCCGATGCCACGTGCCAGGCCAACCCCTAAAACAGCCCCAACCAACGTATGCGTAGTGCTGATGGGTAAGCCTAATTTTGAAGCAAACACAATGGTGGTTGCTGCGGAAAATTCTGCGGAGAAACCTCTTGTGGGAGTTAACTCGGTAATTTTTTTCCCGATGGTGATCATCACCCGCCAGCCCCAGGTAGCCAAGCCGATGATAATTCCGACACCTCCCATTCCCAATACCCACATCGGTACAGGGGATTTCATGGCAACCTGGTTGGTTTTCAAAATTGAAATGGCGGCAGCTAAGGGACCGACCGCGTTTGCCACATCATTGGCACCGTGGGCAAAAGCTACAAACCCGGCACTGAGCACTTGGAGATAAACGAAAATGCGTTGCACTGCTTTATACTCATCGCTGCTTCTTTCTACGGCGGTGCCATGCTCAACTTCTTTGTTGGTTAATTCCAATTCTTCCACAATCTTTTCCAACTGATCCTTGACATGGCCACGTGCAGCAGCAGTTATTTTTTTTAGTTGCTGAACCACCTTTGGCAGCCCTTTCAGGACCGGCAGGGGCTGCTTTACTTCCACGACCTCAACAATGGTGGGATGGATTCGCTTCACCAGAAAGTGACTGATAATTCCCGCACCAATCCCAATGGGCACTGCAACCAAAAGTGCTTCACCAAAATCCAGATCGAGTTTTAGATTTTTCAAGCCCTTAAATACCATGGCAAGCGTTAATACCACAAAAACGACAAACACAATAAATGGGGTGATGCGTTTGGCGGCTTCTACCGGTTTATCATTGTCATATATCGTACGGCGGATCCAGGTAAAAATAATAAAAGCAATGGAGCCGCTTAATAACGGCGATACCACCCAACTGGCAACAATGGAACCGACTTTAGCCCAATTTGCCGCCTCCATACCGCCCACTACGACTCCAAACCCCAGGACCGATCCGACAATGGAATGGGTAGTGGAGACGGGCCAGCCAAAGTAAGAGGCAATTTGAAGCCAGATGGCTGCGGCTAACAAGGCGCCGATCATGCCATATACCAGGGTCATGGGGTTGCCCTGGAAAATTTCGGGACTGATGATGCCTTTCCGAATGGTTTCCGAAACGTGGGTGCCCACAAAAAAAGCCCCGGTAAATTCTAACACCGCGGCTACGATTACAGCTCTTTTAATTGTCAGTGCCCCCGACCCGACAGAAGTGCCCATGGCATTGGCGACATCATTCGCACCAATACTCCATGCCATATAAAATCCGCATATCAGAGCAATTAACAATAAAACCGTTTCCATCGCCATGAGAGTTTACCCGTCCCGTGTAATAGCTGCTTCAACATTAACTTAAACCAGATAACCGACCGGGGAGATTATAACAAATCTGCTTTAAATTTCCAAGATTGTCATAAAATAATTCACCGTTTTTTCGATCACCGACAGCTTACTTTACATCCAACAACATTCTGACCCGATTCGCCAATTTCTCCGATAAATTGCCCAGTGCTGCCACGCGTTGCAAAATGGTGAGCCATAGTGTGAAACTGGTATGGGGTAGTTGATCCCCGATGTTATACAGCTTTTTTAACAATTGATGCTGCATAACATCCGCTTCATGCTCCATATATGCCACTTCTTCTACCATCCCCCGAACCTTTTCCGCTTCTTTACCGCCAAAGGAAGTTTCCAGAAGTTCATCCATTTCCCGAATGATTTGATGGGCACGATGAACTGCTTCTATGTTTTTATCTAAAAAGGCTTTCAATTCATTTTGCAACCCTTCCAGCGGCTCTAATTTCTTAAGCGTCATCAGAATGCCAACATCTTCCGCCTTGTCTGCAATTGTATCCTGCAAGGAGAGAATCTCTAAGAGGTCTCCTCGATTCACGGCTAAGAACATCCCTTTGGGCAAATTGTTGCGAATTTCATTTTTGGTCAGATCGGCAGCGTGTTCCAGGCGGGATATCTCCTCTGACAACCCCTGGATCCGCTCATAATCATTCGCCACGTACGCAGCATATAATTCCTGCATTTTTTCCACACACTCGGCTACCTTTTCCATGTGTGACTGTAATGGAGAAAACGGAGACCGCAAAAATAAATTCCCTAATACTCTCATAATCACTCTCCTGTAAAATTCGATTTATTCCGAGATATTAGCGTCTTTTCGGGAAAAATCCAAACTGCAATAAAAACGATTTCAAACGCCCCCTTACCGGAGCATTTCGGTGCAAGATCATTTGAAATTTCACTTTACTTTCCCCGGGCTCTCCGGTATGGGCATCAGCAATTGCTTTACACGGTAAAAAGTACCCATCAAATAACTTCTTTCAAAATATTATTTTCGAGAGAAACCCATTTCTGAAAAAAATATTGAAACTGCAGAACCCCATGACCGGAATCAAGATGCCTTTAGAAATCTCTAAACTTTCATGGTCATTTTACGAAAATAATTAATGCGGATTTAATTAACGGGGTCCTAATCATTCACCCGAGAGCAGGAGTTTTTTTAATGGAAAATATATTTTTTGATCAGCATGTCGGCTATCTCTTTCTAATAGTCATCACCCTGTTATTATTCGCCCAGGCATACGTGTTGCTACGGATTCGCAACATCCTGCAAATCATTTCCATGAATTTCGATTCCATTCTGTATTTTTGTCGCAAAATTTTATCAAACCAATCTGCCCGTAAACCTATTAAGCCGGAACAAAATATTCCCAGGACCTGTCAATTTTGCCGTCACCGGCTGGCATATATTAACACCAGTAAGTCGAAAACCGGGGAAGATGATTTTTACCATGTGTGTGCTTTAAGAAACTTACCGATTGATTTGGATAACACTTGTAATAAGTTTGAGTTGGACGACGAAATTGCAGCGTAGACTAACTCCACGTTCCTTCCATAGATTTTTTCAAAACAATCGTATTTTTACAGAAAAAAATCTTTCCGGATATTTTCTCCACAACGATATTATCCCCAGCAGAAAAGTATATCGCAATCGATAGAAACGAAGCACCCTTTCCCTTAAAAAACACCTGTTTCTTCATATCTCCGATTTATGCCGTATGTTGTGAAATGCTTTGTCTGTGTGAAAAATTTTTCGTAATTTATGTGAAGAGAATTACAAATGAGGGATTTTTTATCGCCGAATTATTTTCATAAATAGAGGCAGGGACTTCACAAGTTCGGTGAACTTTAATTTTCATTCAATGGGAGACACATTTACCCAACACATGGATGTCCACCCCTAATACGTCTCGTAAGCAATGAACTGAATATCAGGGGCGATCGACATGGAAATTGTTGTTCGCTGTTGACATAGATTTCGTTAGATTGAATCCATTATATAAAGATTAACCTGTGTTGCCAGTTGAATTATCCGGGTATGCACTGGTTAAATATTGTTTCAATTATACCCGTTAATCAATTGGATTGTTCTCATCATGATTCACAAAAGGTTTTCTGTAATTCTACCTATTTTCATTCTTTTTCCGTTATTTTCATTTGGGGAAGACCTCACACCCGGGCAAATAGATTCAATCAACGCCATGCCTTATCAATATATCACTTCTAATCCCTATCGAGCGATAAAGACGTTAGAAGAAAATTTAAGACAAGCCAGGTTTATTCACTACCGGTATGGCGAGGCGAAGGCACTTGAGGCTTTACACCTTGCTTATGGCATTGCCGGAAAATTAGAGAAGAGAAACGATGCCGCCCTGAAAGCCATAACAATTTATGAAGAATTGGGGAAGATATCTGATTTGGCGAACATGTATGGAAGATATGGTTACGAGCAACGGAAACGGGATTTCAACACAGCCAAAAAGTATATGGTTAAGGGGATGCAACTTGCTAAAAAAAATAAATTAACAGAACAGTTAGCGGTTATATATGATAACTATGGGGTTCTCCAGGAGGAATCCAACAATTCCGACAGCGCCATGTATTATTATCAAAAATCTCTTCACCTTAAAAATGAACTGAAGGATTCTCTGGGGATTCCCTATACGTTAAACAATATTGCCGGCATCTATGCGACCCGCGGTCAATTTGAAAAAGCGTTGGAATATGCAGCCCGCTCAGATGAATACCGGAATAAAGAAAAGGGGGAATTCGGCAGGGCGTTAAATTTGGTTCTTTATGCTGAAATTTATCAAACAATGGGCAAATTGGACATCTCTAAAGATTATTATGGCAGGTGTTTAAAAAAGTCCAAAAAAATTGGATTTAAAGATCTAATTCGCTACTGTTATTTAAAATTGTCCGAGTTAGAAGAACAACAACAAAATTATCAAAAGGCGCTGCAAACTTATAAACAATATGTTGCTTATAAAGACAGCCTGGTCAATGTTGAAACAAACGCGAAAATGGGCGAACTGGAAATTGTTTATGAAACAGAAAAAAAAGACCTGCTTTTAGCTCAGAAAGAATTAAAACTAAGGCGAAGGAATCTCTTCCTGATTATTTCACTTGCCATCGCAGGGGTATTGTTGGTATTAACCATTGGTACCTACCGATTTCAGAAATTAAAAAGGAAACGGCTGCGGAAGGAGTTGGAACTTCAAAACAGAATTAAGCAATCCGAACTTGAAAAAAAGATTTCGGAGGAAAAATTACGTATTTCGCGCGAACTGCACGATAATATCGGCTCCCGTTTGACCTTCATGATCAGCTCTCTGGACAATTTAAGATTTCGGATAAAAGAGAAAACGATAAACAAGCAGATTTCGGACATTAGTCAATTTGGTAGAAACACCATGACCGAACTACGCAATTCTATCTGGGCGATGAAATTTGAAGAAGGGAGTATTCAAGAACTCATTTTAAAAATAAACGACCTGAAACAAGCCATCAAGAAAAATGGCTCTTCTTTAAGTATAGAAATCAGGAATCGTGTAAAAACACATTATGCCCTGGGTTCCATGCAGATGTTGAACATGTATCGGATTGTTCAGGAAGCCTTACAAAATGTAATTAAATATGCACAGGCCACCAAGGTATGCATTTCTTTTTGCGAAAACGAGAAGGGCTTAGAGATGACCATTACGGATAATGGAGTCGGGTTCGATACAACATCCGTTCGAAAAGGAAGTGGCTTAAAAAATATGCAGCAGAGATGTGAAGCCATCAATGGCGAATGGTATTTAGCCAGCTCCGCTCACAATACTACCGTTCGATGTGTTTTTAAATTGTAACAATTCAACTATACCTGAAAAGTTGATGAGTTATATTTCATTCGTTCTCATTCATGGATAAGTGGTTGTTTTTTCACCTCATCCAACCCCTCCCGTCCCAAAAAACGGGGTTGAGGTGGGGATGAGTGAGGTTTGTTTCAGATGATAACGGCAATACGCTGAAAAAACATCAGACAAGCCGGAATGACACGAACGGGCATATAGCTGAATAATTACTTTAAAATTTATCTAATCTATTCTGAAAGACCTTCCTCCGTTACTGAAATAATGACTCCTTAACTTAGCAAAATACGGCATTTGCCGTATTGAAATACGGTTCACAAACCCTATTTTAAACCATGTCAAAAAGAACGATAAGAGTGGCACTTGCCGAGGACAATGATTTTTTAGCGCATTCCATCCAGGAGAAGTTGGAATTGTTTGAGGAGGATATTGAGTTCAAATATCGCGTCTCCAACAGTCTGGAATTATTGGGGATGTTAAAAAAAGACCATTGCGTAGATGTTATTCTAATGGATATTGAAATGCCGGAAATGGATGGCATCACCGGCACCGATATCATCAGCCGGAAATATCCCCAGATAAAAATCATCATACTGACGGTCTTTGATGATGAGGATAAAATTTTTTCTGCCATCAAGGCCGGTGCCAGGGGCTATCTGCTAAAGGACGAACCTCCCGAGAAAATACATGAAGGGATCCGTATGGTAATGGAGGGAGGAGCGCCGATGTCATCCACTATCGCAGCCAAAACGCTGGCGCTTTTGCGGAATCCCGATTTGAGCAAGTTGCCAGGTACAGAAGACATTCGGCTAACCCCCCGGCAGATTGAGGTTCTCGAACAATTAAGTAAAGGGCTCAATCACCAGGAAATTGCGGAAAATTTATTTATATCTCCGGCAACAGTACGTAAACATATCGAGCATATTTATGAAAAATTACACGTACACAACAAACTGGAAGCGGTCATAAAAGCGCAACAGAAACGTCTTATCTAAAAACGTTACCATTCCGGGGATACCACAGGAGGTGTTCACCCCGGGAACAGGTTCAAAGTAGTGCTGTATTTACCATAGTCAGAGGAGGAACCATGAGCAGAATTACCAACTTTGCGAAATCCGGTATGATCAACATCGGGTTTCAGATTCTTTTTCTCATTATCTTTTATGTTATTGGCAGCAGCAGTTCTTTAGCCATGCAAGGAGTGTGGAAGCATATTGCCCTGATTGCCCTGGTATTAATCCCCAGTCTCATCTGGACTATTTTCTTTTACCTTCAAGACCGGGTGGAGCCTGAACCAACCGGTTATGTGCTGCTCTCTTTTCTGGGAGGTATGGCTGCCGCAATTCTTTTTGCTTTGCCGTTAGAAAATACAATTTTCCACTTGAGTGATTGGATGTATTTGTCCATGCCCTTGCTGGTATTCGGCTCGCTGATTGTCATTGGCGGGATTGCCAGCTTTATGGTATACCTGGTGGTTCGTTATGGGTTCTATCCCACCGTAGAATTCGATGAACCGGCAGATGGTATGGTCTACGGTGCCTTTGTGGGTGCGGGGTATGCATGTATTCGCAGCCTGAGCTATCTTAGTCATCATCTTGACTTTACCCTGTTTTCCATTGCTTATACCGCGGCAGCCAACATTTTAGTTTACGCCAGTGTTGGAGCGATTGTCGGCTATTTTATCGGGCAGGCGAAGTTTGCCAAAGGCAATGTTCAGGCAGGATCGGTAATCGGAATCATAGTGGGGATGGTGCTGATTGGCATTTACCATGTGCTAAATGAATTTGTTTTACTCCGGGGTACTCACCATACGTTCTGGTTCTCTTTTTTACTGACGGTCGTTTTTGCCATCCTTCTTCTGAGCTGGGTGTCTATGAAAATTAAAAAACTAACCACCGGTTCCATTGCCCAGGATAAACCGCTACCATTAAAAGCGGACCCGGTAGTTTGGTTATTATTTGTGGTGATGTTAATCGTCGGAGGTTTCATTAAATCCGATGCGATGAAAGACAAGGTTTTTACCGATGCGAAAGATGGGATTCAATTCCACTATCCGGCGAGGATGTCCCAACTATCATCGTTTGATATTTCCGGTGCCGCACTCACCGAAGTACCGGTACGAACCATTTTTAAAGCAGCCGGGGAAAAAAACGGGAGATTCACGATTTCCGTCAAAGTGCAACCCGGTTCTGTAAATTTCAACGAGATAAACGTGTTGGATTACCTTCCGGTTCGGGAAACCCTGTCGTTTGAAGTTCATCATACCACTGTTGCCGGAAAAGAATGCCTGCGAATGAAATATAGCTTCCTCGAAAAGTCCTCCACAGAAACCACCGCTTTCCCCATGATGCACTGGGCGGTTACGGACCTGGTTGAAAGCAATGGGAAGACCTTCATTTTTACCTATCTCACCTACCCTCAAAATTTCTATCAAAATCTGCCAGTCTATCAAAACATTTTAAATACAATCCAATGGTCTAAGTCCTAAAAGGAGGAAAACATGTTAAAATCCGGACAAATCCATAACGTTCTTCAGACGTTGTTATGGTTGGTCTTACCACTTCTCCTGGCAGCACAAGAAATTCCCAAGGATGTAACACCTTATGTTGCCCTGGGGTATGAATTGGTAGTTGAATATTATGCCCAACCGGTCATTGCCGATGGGAAGCTGGTTGATAAGGGACCGGTTACCCAGAGAAAATTTTTGAAAACCACCCTGGGGTCCGGTACCATCGTCAGCAAGGAGGGATTGGTGCTCACCAACTTTCATGTTTATAACATTTTTGAACGTGAATATGATGCCGAACAGAATGTATATGTAGAGATTAAGCCGGCGAGCAAAGACATGCTTGTGTACCAATTAACAGACAACGATCCCCTGAAAGAACCGGTATTAAAGTATATTGCTACCCCGCTGGCATTCGACCAGAATCTGGATATTTGCTTGCTCCAAATCGTAGCGGATGCTGAAACCGGACAGGCATTGGAACATCCCAATTTCACATATGTACAATTGGGAAACCCATTTGACATTCCGTTAAACAGTACCCTTACCATTTTAGGATATCCCGGGAAAGGCGGTCAAACCATCACCATCACTGACGGGAAGTTTTTGGGATACACCAAGGGAGTGTCAAATGCCATTGACGGCTCAATCAAAACAGATGCCACCATGGCTGGTGGAAATAGCGGCGGTACCGCTCTTTACAAGAAAAAACAAATCGGTCTGCCCACCCGTGGTTCCAGTAAACAGGAAAAGGGATTTGATTTCGGCTATATCCATCCGGTTGTCTGGGCTGCCGGACCATTTTCTTATGCAAAGATGAAATACGGCACAAAAATTCCCCCGATGGATGAAAAATGGTTTCAAAGTGATTACAATGTAGACATTACAAAAACCAATACCTATGTAGGCGGAAAGCTTTATTCGGCTCAGACTTACGGAACGATAGAAGAAGGAGTCGTGCTGCTCTATCGCACCGATCGCACTCTGGATGACATCGTCAATTTAATCAAAGAGGAAGACGATATTCGCACAATTTTTCGAATCCAGAGCTTATATCAAAAGGGGGTCAGCGCAGAACAAATTGCCCAGGCTTATGAAACGGGTGTTGAACAAATCCAAAAAATTCTGCAAATTAAAATTAGCGAGGCAAGTCTTTCCCCGGACCTCATTAAAAAACTCAACGGAGAATTCTTTTATTCGGTAGCCAGTTCGGACAGCAAAGGTTTTTTCTTTGTGAATGTGCCTAAAAATCGGACTTTCAATTTGTATGTTCAAAAAGAGGGTTACCGAAATTTGAAAAAACAGGTGACGATCGGGGGAGACCTGTTTCAGAACCTTGGTAAGCTCAATCTTATCCAGTATTAAGATTCGAACCCAATTCTCAAATTCTGCATTCAGTGCTATTGATGATAGCCTGAATGCAGAGGTTGTTTTATATTATTGAGAGAAACGATGCCCTCATTCAAAACAACACTCTCCCGATTAAAAGTTTCCGAAGCGTTTGAATGGGTCGGTCACGCAACTGCAGCGATAGAGGCATTCGTTTTTGTCTCCGGTATTGCCGGGGCATTAGGATATTCCAGTGTATTTGGCGGATTAATGCAAGAGATTGCTATCGTCATTTATAATTGGAAACCGATCTTTATTCTGGTTTTATTGGCAAGCATCGTTTATGCCGGGTGGATGCTCTGGCGCCAGCTCAAACACAGCAAAGAAGAACGCAGTCGCTGGTTTTCGTTTTCTTTATTTTATTTGATTGGAGGAACCATCTTATTCCTGGGAGTGGCATTTATTATCAAGCCCACGGCGATGTCTTTATCCATTCTGGTTAGCGAAGCCATGCCTTCCCACAGCCTGCAGGTTCCGGATTCGTCAACTGCCTCATCTACAACGGTAAATCCTACCGGGGAATTATCTCGAAGTAATTCTCTAAGTCGAATCGGTGTAGAAACAAGAGAGTTGTTAAGCCGGGCATTAAAAACCCAATCCCAGGTGCTGCATGTGTTTCCGGCAAGCAAACTGTCGGTTCGGGAGACCCCCGGGAATGCCGCCAAACGTTTGAATGTAGATTTTGCCCTGGAAACCGTCATCATCTCCAAGGAAAAGCAAACCTTCTTACTCCGCAGCCGGGTATGGGACAGCCGGCAAAACGATTTCCTGCGATTCTCCAAAGGAAAGGAAGTGATCGAAATCTCCAGCCCCGACCTGGAAGAAGCCGTCAAGCAAACCGCTCATGAGATTTTCGAATTGCTGAAACTCAATCCATTCGGTCAAAAAGATAAATCCTTGCGCCAGGCAACCCCTTATGAATTATACTACAAAGGGAGAGGCTATTATCAATGGTTAAGTTTAAAGGGGTTTGAAGAAGCGATCCGGTCTTTCCGGCAGGGAATCAAATTAGACCCAACCTATCCCCTGCCGTATGCCGGTATTGCCCAGGCATACTGGCTGCAAGGGATCTGGTACGGCTGGCAGGGTAAAACGATTATCCAGGGAGAAAAAAATCAGCTTGCTTTTAAAGCAGCCAAAAAAGCGGTAGAATTGGGCCCTGATTTGCCGGAATGTCATCTGGCATTGGCTTATGCCCTTTGGTACCAGGGCGCCCGCACGGCTGCCCACAAAGAACTTGATATTACAGATAGTTTACTTAACAACGTTATTCAGCCAGACCCCCTGGTACAATCGGAGTGGTACATTCTGCGGGGATTCCTGAGTGACAGCCTCCAGGCTCAGGAACGACTCTTTTCGAAAGCGATTGAAAAAGATTCTTCCTCCGTTCTGGCGTATGAGGAACTATCCCATGTATATACCAAAACCAACCGGTTTTCCCGTGCGCAAAAAATCCTGTTAACTGCTCTGGAAAAAGTGCCGGGTTCCGCACTGCTCTATGGAGTACTGGCAAGTATTTATCGTCGACTTAATCAACCGGAAAAGGCGCTGGATATGGCAAATAAGGCAATCGAAATTATGCCGCAATTCGCTGACGCCCATTATGAAAAAGGGTTTGCTTATGCGGAATTAGGTTTAATCAGTCGCGGCATTCGGGAATGTAAAAACGCCATCCGCATCAACCCGGAATCCGCTTATGTGCTGAATTATTTCATCTATGATGACCAGACCCTTGAAAACCTATCTGTTGACAGCCTTTACTATACCCGGTTAATTCAAAATCACCCTGGTTTCGCTTTCGGCTATCTTCAACATGGCAATTATTTGTATCTCAAAGGGGTATTTGAAAGTCGTGCTGGAAATTCAGAAAAGGCGGAGCAACTTTTCCGGGAATCTATCCGGTATTATCAAAAAGTTCGACAATTGGATCCCTGGTCGGGAATCAGTGCCTTGAATATGGCATGGGCTTACTCGGCAATTCATGACAATCGCTCCATAGAATTGTCTCGCATTGCTACCGAACAATTACCCAACTGGAGCGTAGCTCATTCTGCTTACGGCTGGTTATTAACCAATAAAGCCCTGGAAGATACCCTGGATGTTGCAACCCGCTCTAAGTATTTAGCGATTGCGGAACCGGAATTGGAAAAAGCCCGCAAACTAAATCCCTACACCTCCTCCATTCCCAGCACACTGGGAAACATATATTTTTTACAGGCAAAATATGATAAAGCTATTCGAGCTTATAAGGATGCCCTCTCCCTGTGGGCGGAATATGAGAAGGTAGAAAAGAAACTGAAAGAAGTGAAATTCCTCCGTCTGTATAACCGGGGTCAAAAGTCATTTCAGGAAGCACTTGCCTGGGTCGAAAGTGATTCGCTTTATTTTTTCGATTATGTAATGGGGTCCTTGAGTTATAATATTTCCAAAAGAAAGCCCCCAAATGCTAAATCCGCCATGCTTTATGCCCGCCTTTTGCTCTACCGGGGAAACCGAGATAAAAAGGATTACAGGCGTGCCGAAACGCTTTTTAATTTACTGGCGGAAAGGAACCCCGAATCCGATATCCATTCTCAGGCGCTGGCATTTAAATACCTGGCTATTGCATACCGATTCGTTTCCGACAGCTTATATGATTCCACTTACGCATATTTTAAACGTGCCATAACGGCAGATTCAACTTTCCCGGAAATACATTATCTGATAGGGAAATTTTACTGGAATCACAATCAAATCGAAGCGGGAATCCCTTATTTAGAAAAAGCCGTTCAATTAGATTCCACTCATTATCGTTCGCATCGCCTGTTGGGAAAAAGCTTCCATAAAACTAAAGACTATCAAAATGCTATTGCCCATTACCGGGCATTCCTCTCCCATGATTCTACTGACAGTTGGGTGTGTAATGATATGGGAAATTGTTATTATGCCCTTGGCAACTATTCTGCTGCTATTAAATGCTACAAGAATTCTCTACGAAGTGACCCTTCGGACAATATTGTCTGGTCAAATTTGGGGGACGGATATTCCAAACGGAATGACTACCAAAATGCCTTTTCTGCCTATCAAAAAGCCCATCTTCTGAAACCGCAAGATGCGAATTACCTTTATCAGATGGCACGAATGCAACACAAATTGAACGACGATAAAACCGCTTTGAGTTACATTGAACAAGCACTCACATTGAATCCCGGGGAATCGAAGTACTGGAACTATAAGGGAATCATTTATGAAGGCTTACAAAACTACCAAATGGCATCCGAAGCCTATCAAAAAGCCTGTTCCCTAAATCCGGAGGATTATATTCTCTGGTTTAACCATGGATTTCTGTTCTACAATTTAAAGCGCTATGAAAAGGCACTTAAATATTTTCAGAAATCACTTCGTTTGAATGATAAATATTACGTTGGCTGGTATTATTATGGTGTTGCTTTAGATAAGTTAAATAAAGAAGATAAAGCCTTACGCGCTTACACAAAAGCCCTTTCTCTCAAACAGGATAACCCGGTGCTCTGGTATAATCGGGGGCTTATCTATTATCAGGAGAAAAAATACCGGAAAGCCCTGCGGGATTTTGAACAAGCCTGCCGACTTACCCCCGACGACATCGACTTCCAACTTTACCTTGGCTTTGCCAGGTACTTTACCAGTGATTACAAAGGTGCCGTCATCGCTTTTCGGAAAGTTACGAAGTTAAGCCCTGATAATGTAAGCAGTTGGATGGGGTTGGCATGGTCCTATTATTTGCTGAATCAACCTCAAAAAGCCCGGAATGCGGCTTCCCGGGCTTTAGAACTCGACCCGGAAAACGAACAAATTAAGCATCTGATGACGCGCCTGGATGAAGAATAGCTGGCAAGTATTGGCAAAATATTCGGGTCAAAAAATTCGTGAATTTCCGTGTACATTCGTGACTAACCACGGCTGGTCACTTTCCCGAGATTCCCTGTTTTCCGTGTCGTCTGCGTTCTATTCTTGATAGTAAGACCTGGATAGAACGCGGAGAATGCGGAATCCGCAGAGGACCACGAGTTTTTCGCGCTCTTCAAAGAGAATCCCTGTCATCCGTATTTTAGTAAACATTCCTGCTCCCCTTTTCCCTCAATATTCCCAACTCTTCAGTTGCGATTCCCTGTGAAGGGTATTATTTTCGGCATGGTCAAGGCAAAAATCTTTAGCACACTAATTTTTCGGAAGAGATTGTTTGAAGGATACGGATGAGACCGAATCGAATTGTTCACCTGGTAATGTTGTTACTGTTGACGGTGTTGTTCCTCTCACCAGCCAAAAGACAACAAAGCAAACAGACGCCGATTTACCGCTATTCGGTCGTCAATATTTACCCCCACGACCCCTCGGCATTTACCCAGGGGCTGGTTTATGCCGACGGCGTATTGTATGAAGGCACCGGATTACATGGCCACTCCACCCTCCGCAAGGTAGAGTTAACAAGCGGCATTGTGCTGCAATTACATGAACTGCCGGAAGAATATTTTGGAGAAGGGATTACCCTGTATGATGACAAGATCATTCAATTGACCTGGCAGGCAAATGTGGGATTTGTTTACGATCGCAATTCTTTTTTGTTGTTGGATAAGTTTTACTACGAAGAAGAAGGCTGGGGCATCACTTATGACGGCAGTCGGTTTATCATCAGCGATGGCACTGCCACCCTGCATTTTGTAGACCCGGCAACGTTTACCGAGACCGGCCGGGTGGAAGTGCGGGATGACAATGGCACGGTAACCAACTTAAATGAGTTGGAATTCATCAATGGCGAGGTTTTTGCTAATGTGTATATGACCGATCGGATTGCTCGGATTGATCCCAAAAGCGGTCGGGTAACGGGCTGGATTGATCTGAGCGGTCTTCTGCCGCCGGAAGACCGTTCCCGGCAGGTGGATGTGCTTAATGGCATTGCGTATGATGCGCAGCATGACCGTCTATTTGTTACCGGCAAACTCTGGCCCAAACTCTTTGAGATTAAACTTCACCGGGTAAACCAGTGAATTTATCGTTTTCTCTCCTGGTAATAATAGACCTTATTACTACTTAAGTAATTGATAACAAAGAGGCTATATTCATAGTGTAAATGAATTTTAGCAAGGAAAAAGTGGAGTCAACTTTCAGGTTTTTTCTGGAAAGATATTGATCTAACCTCAGCCATCCCCACCCCATCCCTGCATTTTGGGGCGGGAGGGGTTCGGTGAGGTTAAAAAACAACAAACAATTCACTAAAAGTTGAAAATTCAGCTTTAATAAAAACAATCATTTAATCACTTAAAAAGGTGGGCGCATGACAAATTGCACAAATCAAAAAAGATTAGGGGATTCCTGCCCCAAT
>CAYYGL010000035.1:0-31383 GCA_964471235.1 uncultured Calditrichaceae bacterium | reverse complement strand
CTTCGTTGCGGCATTCCTCCCGCCGCGGCGGGATACAGCCGGAATGACATAAAAAGCAGCACCCTGGCTGTCATTCCTGCCCCGACGGGGGGCGTTGCTCCGAATGCCACCAAGTGACCCCGCCACAACGTGGTGACGTCGTCATTGGGGCAGGAATCCCCTAATCTTTTTTGATTTGTGCAATTTGTCATGCGCCCTAAATTTGCAGGGATAGCTGAATAGTTACTCATGAATTAGATATGATCCCATTTCCGAAGCGCTTTTAGCACCGCTTGAAAATCCTTTGGCGCCGCTGTTTCAAAAGCAAGTTCTTCGCCGGACAAGGGATGCCGAAAGCGAATCCTGAAGGAATGCAGCGTGAGACGAGAGATCAGGTGGTGCTCATTGTCCGATACCTTCTTCTGAATATATCCGGGTTTTATCATGGAGAGATCGAAAGCTTTCAATTTGCCGTAAAGCGGGTCTACCGTCAGTGGGCAGCCGATTGCCCGCAGGTGGGCGCGTATCTGATGACGCCGCCCGGTTACCGGGGAGACGCTCAGGAGGCTGTAATGCCGAAAGGATTCCACCACCTCGTATTTTGTTAAAGCGGGCTGCCCTTTTTTACTGACTTTCATGTAATGTTTTCGACCGGAATGAGGGCGCAGTGGCAGGTCGATTTCCCCGGCAGGTGTGGTCGGGGCACCGGTAACAACCGCCTGATACGTTTTATGAACCTGACGCGCCATGAACATCTCATTCAGGGCGCGATGCATCTCGGCACTGCGGGCAAACACCATTACCCCGCTGGTGTCGGCATCCAGTCGGTGTACCACCCACACCCCGGGAGCCTCTTTGTCCGATGGACTCCCGTAATGTTTGTTCAGCAAATCCCGCAAATTGGGCAGCATCAGGTCCCAGCGATCGGCAATCACCGGCACTCCCGCCGGTTTATCGATCACCAGCAGATGCTCATCTTCATGTAGAATGCTGACCCTGAGTTTCTTCTGCTGGCGGTTCCGGAAGGTAAAGAATGTTGGATTCATGCGATTCAATTTGATTTCCACCTAATTATCTGATTAAATTGGCGTTCCAATTTGGTAAATGTCGCTGGCAAATGCAACCGCAAAGATTGGGTAAACGGGTGAGTGGGGGAGTAAGGAGTGGCAGGTGGTTGATGATTTTACCATCCCACCGCTTACCAATCCACTAATCCATCATCCCAATCTCCCGGTATGCGATGAAAAAAGGAAACACCATGACGCAATCATACGGCAGTTGGAAGTCGCCAATCTCCGCAGAGATGGTGGCGGCAGCCTCACTGAGATTCGGTGATATCTGTGCCGACGGAGAAGAGGTATACTGGCTGGAGAGCCGACCGGCAGAAAAGGGCAGGAACACCATCATCCGCTACAGCGAAGAGAATGGGATAGAAGAACTGTTGCCGGCACCCTACAATGCGCGCAGCCGGGTGCACGAATACGGCGGTGGTGCGTTTACCGTCCACCGGGGTGTCATCTATTTTAATAACTTTGAAGACAACCAGGTGTACCGGTTGATACCCGGCGAGGAACCGACCCCCCTTACCAACGAACCGGGCATGCGGTTTGCAGATTTGCATGTGGATGCCCGCCGTAAGCGGCTGGTGATGGTACGCGAGGACCACACGCATATCGGTCAGCAGCCGGTGAATACCCTTGTGGAACTCTCATTGGGCCTCCCCGGGCAACCCTCCCGGGTGCTGCTCTCCGGAAATGACTTTTATTCCAATGCCCGCATCAGCCCGGACGGCAGTAAAATATGCTGGCTGAGTTGGAATCACCCTCAAATGCCCTGGGACGGCACCGAATTGTGGATCGCGGCGTTGGATGGAAGGGGAAACGTGTGTCAGCCCCGGAAAATTGCCGGGGGCGTGTCGGAATCTGTGTTTCAGCCCCGGTGGTCGCCGCAAGGGGGGCTGTATTTTGTCTCCGACCGCAGCGGCTGGTGGAATTTATATCGCTGGATGGGTGAGAGCGTTGACCCGGTTCTCGAAATGGAAGCGGAATTCGGACTGCCCCAGTGGGTGTTCGGGATGTCCACCTACGATTTTCTTTCTGAAGACCGGGTGATTGCCTGCTTTACCTCCGACGGAGTGTGGCGCCTGGGGAAGATAGACACTCAGCAGAATAAATTGACGCCCATCCCCTCAGATTACACCTATTTGACCCAGGTAACGGCAATTCCCGGTGGAGCGATATTCATTGGCGCTTCGCCGATGGAGCCCCTGTCCATACTCCGGTATGATGCCCACAGCAGCCGTTTTCAGGTGCTCAGGCGCAGCATGGAGGCAGAGATTGCGAAGAGATATCTTTCCACACCCGAAGCAATTACATTTTCCACCGATGACGGGACATCAGTTCATGGATTCTATTACCCGCCTAAAAATGATGATGTGATACCACCGGAAGATGAAAAACCGCCGTTGATTGTGATCATGCACGGGGGACCGACTGCAGCGACGGATGTACGGCTCAATTTGAAAATCCAGTTCTGGACCAGCCGTGGGTTTGCAGTGCTGGATGTGAACTATCGGGGCAGTACCGGCTACGGCAGGCAGTACCGGGAATTGTTGACAGAACAATGGGGCATTGCCGATGTAGCGGATTGCGTTTCCGGGGCGCGTTTTTTGGCGGAACAGAGGCGGGTGGATGCCCGGCGGCTGATGATTCGCGGGGGCAGCGCCGGTGGATATACGGTATTAGCAGCGTTGGCATTCCATAATCTATTTAGCGCCGGGGCGTGTTATTACGGCGTCAGTGACCTTGAGATTTTAGCCAAAGACACCCACAAATTTGAAAGTCGTTACCTGGATAAGCTAATTGGACCCTATCCGCAGACGAAGTCCCGTTACCGGGAACGTTCCCCCATCTATGCAGTGGATAAAATTTCCGTCCCGGTGATTTTTTTCCAGGGGCTGGAAGACCGGGTGGTGCCGCCCGAGCAGACGGAAAGCATGGTGGCAGCCCTGCGTCAGCGGGGCATCCCGGTGGCGTATGTTGCCTATCCGGAGGAAGGGCACGGATTCCGAAATGGGGAGAATGTCGCCCATTCCCTGAACAGCGAATGGTATTTCTATTCCCGAATCTTCAGATTTGATCTTCCGGAGGGGATAGCACCGGTTCGGATTGAGGGGATGAAGTAAAGCATGAAGGCGGGTCTTCCCCAGTGGGGGCAGAGCGGCGAGCGGCAAGCATCTTTTCCCGGGCTGCCGCCTGCCGTTTGCCTTTTCTACCTATCGTTTCACCGGTGCGCCATTGTCAAAATCCCGAAGGGATGGCGTTGCCATGAATTTTGACGCTCCGACCGCTTCCGTCAGCATCCCTGGGGCTGCTTCCACCTCTCAGCCGGGGGGTTTACCCCTCGTGGGGGAAGAGAACGCCCACACTTCGCCAATCGTCAATCGCAAATCGGAAACTGCCTGCCCCTTTGGAAAAATTTCAGGGCAAAATGCACGATTTCGGATTTGCGATCGGCGAAATGCGATTTCCGATATCCCCCAACGGGGCAGGCGATCGGCGAAGTTTAATGGGAAACCTGCGGCTTTACCCATCTACCCATTTACTATCGTCGCCCGCCCTCTGCCACTGCCACCTGCCACTTGTTTCACCCATCCCTCCCACCATTCTCTCGTCTCCCAAGCGTGGGAATCTTCCATTGGTGTTCTCCGGACATTGGTATACCGGTATAACCCACTACTCCAATCTCCCCAAAATCACTGCAAATTTTTCTTTTTTTCACAAATTTTCTCCCTAAATTGACCCTGCTTTTTAGACGCTGATTGTGGACGGTGAAACGTGAGAATAGACGACGGAAATGATTTTTCAGGAATATCATAAAACAGTACAGCCGGACGGCTTAACCATTATCTCCGAATACATTCCATCGGTGCGTTCTATTTCCCTGGGGGTGTGGGTTAAGACCGGCTCTCGCTTAGAAAGCCGCACCTCCAACGGCGCAGCGCATTTCCTGGAACACATGATGTTCAAGGGCACTCCCAGCCGCACGCCCCGGGAAATCGTTCGCAGTCTTGAATCTTTAGGCGGCAACATCAACGCCTTTACCAGCAAGGAACAAACCTGCTACTATGTGGAAATTTTAGATGAGCACCTTACCCCGGCAATCGAAGTGCTGGCAGACATCACCTGTCATTCCACCTTTCCGGAAACGGAATTTCGCAAGGAAAAAGAGGTGATTCTGGATGAAATCCAGTCACTGGAAGAATCCCCGGATGAGTTGATTCATGATTATTTTATCGAAAATTTATTTCCGGAACATGAACTGGGGTTTCCGGTGATGGGCACCCGGGAAAGTGTGCGGGGATTAAGCATGGAGACGCTGCTCCACTTTTATCAAACCCATTACCGAAGCGGAAATATTATCATTTCCGCAGCCGGTAATGTGCATCATGCGGATTTGTTGGAGCTTTGCCAGCGCTATTTTGAATTTCCGGCTGGTCATAAAAAAATATCCCTCACACCGCCCCTGCGGATCAATCACGGGGAATTTCATTACCGGAAATCTCACCAGCAGAGCCATGTTTGCATGGGCGTACCGGGGGTGGCGTATTCGGCTTCCCGCCGCTACCAGATTTTGTTGTTGAACACCATCCTGGGGGGCGGCATGGGCTCCCGGCTGTTTCAGAATATCCGGGAAGCATACGGGCTGGCGTATGGCATCTATTCATTCGTGGATTTTTATTATGACCAGGGCATTATTGCCGCTTACCTGGCAACCGATCCCCAGAAGATGGAGCAGGCGGTTTCATTGTTAGAAGATGAATTCAGAAATTTGCGGGAAGAAACATTAGCGGTACAGGAAATTGAAGAAGCCAAATCCCAGTTGAAAGGCAACCTGGTGCTGGGATTGGAAAGCACCTCAAGCCGGATGAACCGCCTGGCGATGATGGAGATGTATTTAGGCGAGTTGTATCCCATAGACCGCACCCTGGAAGAGATAGACCGGATAACCCCGGAAAGTTTGCAAGATACGGCAAAGGAACTGTTTGATCCGGAACAAATTTTACAGGTGGTGTTTTCGCCATAAGGTTCAATGGTCAGGGTTCAGAGGTTTGGGATAGGATATCTGGCTGTTGCAAAGCGATACCTCTGGCATAAGTACCTAACAGTCTAACAGACTAACAGCCTAACAAGAAACGAAACCGGAGAATGAGTTTATGATTTTCGGGATACCTTTGGAAATTCGGCAGCATGAGAACCGGGTTGGTGCGGCGCCTTTCCTGGTAGAGGAACTGGTCAAGCGGGGTCACCAGGTGTTGGTGGAGTCAAAAGCCGGCGTAAAGAGCGGGTTTAGTGATGAATCGTATGAAAACTCCGGCGCACTGGTGGTTCCCTCCGCAGAGAAACTCTACGCCCAGGCAGACGTTATTTTAAAAGTTCAGGCGCCCACCCCGGTGGAATATGACCTGATTCGCCCGGAGCATATCATTCTGGCATTTTATTTTTTTCTGAACAACCCGGATCTTGCCCGCACCCTGGTCGCCCGGGGGTGTTCCTGTTTTGCTTACGAGATGTATACCCTGGGGAATGGTCATCACCCATTGTTTGAGATCCAAAGCGAAATTGCCGGGCAGGTTGCCATATTGCAGGGGATGTGTTTATTGCAAACCGCTTCCGGCGGGCGGGGGATTCTGCCCGGCGGTGCTACCGGCGCTCATCCCGCCCAGGTGGTGGTTCTCGGTGCCGGTCCCGGGGGGCATAGTGCCGCGCTTCGCGCAGCTCATCAAAATGCCGAAGTGATCGTTTTAGACCCCTCGTTTGATGCCCTTCAGCAAATCGCTTCTACCGGCATCACCAATCTTTCCACCATGTATTTAAATGAATATACCCTCCGGCAAATCTTTCCCGGAACCGATTTGGTAATTTGCGCCCGCCAGGAGGTTACCTCCCAGCCGCAGACAATCATCTCACGTGACCTGCTGCAACTCCTTCCCGAGGGTGCGGTGATCATTGACATGGATATTGAATTGGGCGGCAGTGTGGAAACCAGCCATCCCACAACCTTTGATAATCCCACCTTTGTGCAGGATGGGGTTATCCATTATTGTGTGCCGAATTTACCGGGAGTGGTGCCGCTTTCTGCCTCCCCGGCTCACAGCAGCGCCTTGCTGCCCTGTTTGTTAAAATTCTCTTCATCGGATTTTGAAACCATTGCCCGGGAAGATCCCGAGTTCCGGAGCGGCATAATGATTTTTGAAGGCAGGGTACCCAATTCGGAGTTGGCAGGCAAACTGAATGTATCCCATTACGCATTCAATGAAGACGAGTCCTGATCATAAATGGATGTTATCGGTATTGTCGCGGATACCGGTATTAACCTATCACAAAATTGAACATCGCGGGGAGTTGGGGATCAATTGCCTGACGCCGCAGCGACTGGCAGTGCACATGGAATACCTTGCTGGCGCCGGTTTCCAAAGCGTTACCTTCCAGGACATCCTTTCCGGGGCTTCCCTGCCTCCTCACCCGGTAATCATCACGTTTGATGATGGCTACGAATCGGTTTACCGGGCGGCATTTCCCCTTCTCCGGCAGCTTGGGTTTCGAGCAGTGGTATTTGTAATTGCCGGGTTTCTTGATGGATGGAATGATTGGGATTTGCATCCGGGCAGAATGCGGGTGCGGCATCTTTCCCGGGAGCAGGTAAGGGAATTGGTAAGCGCCGGTTGGGAAATCGGATCCCACGGGTTAACGCACCGGGCATTGGCACATTTGCCGCCGGAACAGGTACGGGCGGAACTGGCTGGTGCCAGAGAGAGGCTCTCCGCTCTGGCAAGGGAACCGGTTGTGACGGTGGCGTATCCGTTTGGGATTCAGAATCCGCAGGTGCGGGAAATATCCCGGGAAGCCGGGTATGTATTCGGGTGTTGCAGTGTGCGGCATTTGAATCGCGGAAGCGACCTGATGCAAATCCCCCGAATTCCGGTATACCAGTTTGAGGGAGTACGGGCGCTGAAACGGAAGTTAAAATACCCTGCCCTGCCGCTTCGGGAGCAGTATAAACTTCACCTGCTCAGTCTTCCGGCGCTTCTGACCCCGATTTACCAGCGCTACTTCCGGAAAGAATTATTCCTTGATCAATATTAACCGGTACTGCTATATTTTACACCGTCGAAAAAAATGTTCATAATGTTCTCGGTTTTGTTCACATTGCTTTTTTTGGTGCTATAGACGTAACGCGGTTATGCCGGTAAGGCTGCCTTAAAGCGATGCCTTCGGCATAGGTTATCCGGTACGGGGTATTTGTTTATCATCTTTTACCGGTAGCACCTAACAGCCGAATCGTCTAATAGCGTGAATTCAAAATCCATATAACCGAAAAGCACATGTCTATCCAAAAACCACAGGAAAAGCTCTACTATTCTCTCCGCCAGGTTGCCCTGATGCTGAATGTGGAACCGGGCATGCTCAAGGAGTGGGAGAAGCTTTTCCCGCAAGTAAAACCGATTCGCAATCGGGCCGATAATCGCATTTTTCCGGCAAAAGATCTTCCCACCTTGTTTTTGATCCGGGAATTACTGGTGGAAAAACGGCTGCCGGTCGATGCGGTGCAGCGGGAACTCAAAAATTCTCCCCAGCCGGAAAGCCCGGATGGCACACGCAAACTCAAGCAAATCCTGGCAGAGGTAAAACTGGAAATCGCAGAGATTCAGGAGCTATTGAATAACTGATTAACCTGAGAGAGGGGAGGGTGTAAGGAAAACGGAAAAGGGTATAAGTGATACGGATATCAGGCGAATTCGTGTTGTAAAAGTGGGGAAAGATGCGGATTGGGTGGGATAGATAACCGGGATCCAACTCACCGGTTCTCTATTGCCAGTTCCTTGATAGTTCTCCTAAAAGCAGGAGCTATTACCGTTCACCCACGCTTACTCTTTTAATCTAAAATTTTTAATCTTTAATCTTTAATCTTCAATCTTTAATCTTTAATCTTCAACCCATCCGCCACCTTTTACCCTATCTCCCAATCCCCCCCATCCCTCCTCCTGTCCATCGGAGAAATCGATTGCGTTTTTATGTGTATCATTTGGTAGCGATTTTTTTTCTGATTCACGGCTTGCACCTTTCTGCTCAGGAGGTGATTGTTCGTTTTCAAGAGGAGGTGCAGGTCTTACCCGATGCGGCTCATCCCCGCCAATATATCAGCAACACACCGGCTATCCGGCAGGTGCTGCAGGAGCACCCTCCCCAATCGGTGCAGCAGTTGCTGACCGCCTTTTCCGGGCAATTACCGCCATCTTTGACCAATATCCACAAATGGAAATATGATACTGCCGAGGAAGCGTTATCCACCCTGGAAGAATTACGCCGCCAACCGGGGGTGGTTTATGCGGAGTTGAATCATGCTTATCGTGTTGTGCAGGGCAGCGCTGATCCTTTCCGTTCCGAGCAATGGTATTTAAACAACATTCACGGGATAGCCGCCTGGGACATCGAGACCGGGGATGAGTCGGTTCTGGTGGGGGTAATTGATACCGGGGTGGATTACCTGCATGAAGATTTGCAAAGCCAGGTGTGGATCAATTCCGCCGAGGACCTCAATCATAACCAACGCCTGGATTCTCTTGACTTGAACGGGGTGGATGATGACGGCAACGGTTACGTGGATGACGTTATCGGCTGGGATTTTACCGATGCCCCCGAATTCCCGGACCAGGGCGATTACCTGACGCCCGATCCGGACCCGATGGATGAATTTGCCGGGGGGCATGGTACCGTGGTCGCCGGAATTATTGCCGCCGCCCGGAATAATAACGTGGGTATCTCCGGTATTGCACCGGGAGTGCGGGTGATGGCGTTGCGTGCCGGGACTGCCAGTGGTTTCTTAGAAGAAGACGATGTGGCAGAAGCCATTCTCTATGCCATAGACAACGGCTGTAAAGTGATCAATATGAGTTTCGGAGATGTGGCATTTTCGTTCCTGTTGCGGGATGCCATTCAATACGGCGTCAGCCAGGGAGTGCTGTTTGTAGCCTCGGCAGGCAATAGCGGCACCTCGGAACCTAATTATCCCGCCGCCTTTGATGAGACCATCTCCGTGGGAGCGACCACTGAGGATAATGGTCTTGCGGGCTTTTCCAATTACGGCAGCACCATCAGCCTGGTAGCGCCGGGCGCAGAAATTTTTTCTACCAAAATCGGCAACCAGTACGGGCGGCAATCCGGCACCTCATTTTCCGCTCCGATGGTTAGTGCCGCTCTGGCGCTTTTGATATCTCATTACCCGGATGCGACGCCGCCGCAACTCACCGGCGCGCTGCTGGCATCCGCCACGGATCTCGGATTTCCGGGATGGGATGCCTTTTATGGACATGGGTTGCTAAATGTTGCCGGCAGCCTGCAAATTACCGAACAGGGTTATGTGGAAATTATCTCACCTGCCAGCGGCAGCGGTATCAGCCAGGAGAGCCTTCCGATTATCGGAACGGTATTTGGGCCCAACCTGGAGTCTTTTGCACTTTCGTATGGGGTAGGGGAGAACCCGGGTCAGATGAACCTGATTCAGGAAGTGTCTGGCACTCAACTCCTGCAAGATACCCTGGCGATATGGGATGTTGCCGGATTAGCGGATACCACCTACACCCTGGAATTACGCTTACACCAGTTCCAACAAAACGACCTGGTAAAACGCACCATCTTTGTTATTGACCGAACCGCCCCTCAACTGATTGCCCTGGATACTATCCCCATGCTAAGCGGCTCCCGGGGGGCAATGCTGTTCAAGTTCACCACTGACGATCCCAGCGAGGTGACCATTTCCCTTGGTCCGTCAGGTTCCCTGCAGTTTCCATTACAGCTAACATCCCCTTATTTTCGCCGGGAACATCATTTCCTCATCACCCAGGATGAAGCTTCCGGTACCTTAGAGTTTTTTATCACCCTACGCAATGCCGCCGGGCTAACCTCCGTGGTCGACAATGACGGCAATTTTTATTCAATCAATTTGAATCGGGTTTTTCCGGAACAAACCATCCTTCAGCAAAAGGAAACATATCCGTTCTCCGCCTTTTTTCTAAACACCGTAACCGACATCGACAGCAACCAGTTTCCGGAGATTGTGATTTCCGAACTGGGCAGTGAGCAGCAATTCGGCGCCTTGCAGGTGCGCGAATTTCGGAATCAACAATTTGAGCTGCAACTGAGCACCGATTTTCCGGCGATCCCACGGGACGTTGGTCAGGTTCGACCAGACGGGGGCATGGAAATTCTGGGCGGATTCGGCGGTACCAGCTTCCTCCTGGGCGGCAATGCCCCGGGTGAATTTCCCTCCCAGATAGCCTGGTTCGATACCACCAATTTTTGGGGCAGTCGACTGGCTGATTTTGACGGGGACGGCAAAAACGAAATGCTGGCGTTAAAAGATAATCAATGGCGGATATTTGACATTAGCTCCACTTATCATTTCACAGAACTGCAAATCCTTAGTGATACCGCTGCCAACGGTGCCCTGTATGGTGTGCCCCGTTCATTGTTTGAAGACCTGGATAATGACGGTTTCCCGGAGATTGTGGTGGATGACGTTTCGGGCAAGCTCTATATTTATGAACGTCAGCCGGATGGACAATACCGCCTTGCCTGGTCAAAGCGGATGCCCGGGAAAGGAGGTGCCGGGCTGTTCTGTGCGGCAGATATCACCGGCAACGGGCAGCGGGAATTGGTGGTGCTTTCCCGGAATGAACCGGCAAATTTAACCGAATCCAATGCCGATACCCGCTTCTGGGCGTTAACGGTCTGGCAGGCGCAGGGAGATAATGATTTTCAGCGAATCAGCCGGCAGAATATTCACAATGTGACCGCCCAAACCGGTATTCACAACGGCGTAACAGCAGCAGACCTGGACGGCGATCAGAAAAGTGAAATCATCCTCACCCCGTTTCCCCGCTTGTATGTATTCCGCTATGAATCCGGTGATCTGCACCTGCTCTGGTATCAGGAGGGTGTTAACAGCAATTCCCCGGTGGCGGCAGACCTGGATAACAACGGACGAGCGGATTTGCTGGTAAACAGCGAGGACGGCATTATTCGTTTCGAAGGTGTGGACAACAGCAATCGCCCGCCGCCCCCGTTGAATTTGACTGCCGTACCGCTGGACACCGCGCTTATTCGGCTTTCCTGGGAGCCGAATGGTAGTCCGCTATATTATCGCATTTATCGGCGCATCGAGGGTGGGCAATTCTCCCGGATGGATTCCACTTCTTCCCCGGCTTACCAGGACAGTACGGTTTCGGAGGGAGTGACATATCACTATGTTGTTACCGGGGTGGATTCAACGTTTCTCCTACCGGAAAGCCCTTTCAGCAACATTGTCGGGGCAGTGCCCAATTCCCCCCCGCAGTTTTTGGGAGTGGATGTGATTTCCCCGCGCCAGTTGCGCCTGCGGTTTAACGAAAGCATGTCCGATGCTGCCTTCGACACCCGCAATTATCAGTTGTCCGTGTTCGATATTCAGCCCGCCAGTGCTTTGCGGGGGAAAAATCGCCGCGAGGTGCTGCTCTCCTTTGTTGATGCCCTTCCCCCGGGGGAATATCAGATGCAATTGTCGCATTTAACGGATAGGCAGGGCACCCCGCTGCCCACCCAGCCGATTTTCACGACCTTTCAAGTAACCGCTATTCCAACGCCGTTTTACCTGACCGCCATACAATTTCTCAGCAAAACCCATCTGGTTGCAAAATTTAATCACCCGGTTGACCCGGTAAGCGCCGCCAATGCGGAGAATTACATCATTGAGCCGGATGACCGGGTGCTCACAGCCCGAGTGGATAGCAGCGACAGCAAGCAGGTGCATCTCTTTTTATCCGGGAATAATCGTATGGGCAGCCTGGGAGTGCCTTATTATGTAACGGTTCAGAATTTGACCGACCTCGCCGGTGTACCCCTCCAAAGCCGTACCGGCAATCGAATGGTGGTGACGACAGCGGTGGATAATTTAGAGCGGATGCGGGTTTATCCCAATCCCTATAACCGGCATCTGGCGCAGCAGCCTTTTATGTTTGCCAATTTGCCTCAAGGCAGCGAAATATTTATATTCAGCGCTTCCGGCAGGTTGATGAATCGCCTAAAGGTGGAAACGGAGTGGGGCGGCGTGCCCTGGAATTTGCAAACCAGCGCCGGTGATCCGGTTGGCAGCGGCGTTTATCTGTATATCGTACGGTTTCAGGGGCAGGAGAAAAGAGGAAAATTCATCATCATTAAATAACGAGTGAGAACAATGCAGAACAATGAACCGTTGGTAGTGGGATTAACAGGCGGAATCGGGTGCGGGCAGACCACCGTTGCCGGTTTTTTTGAAAAGCTGGGCGCCAAAGTCATCAATGCCGATCTGGTTGCCCGGGAAGTAATGAATCGGGATAGCGAATTGCGTAAGGAATTGCGAAAAGCGTTTGGTAAAGGAATCTTTTACCGAAATGGAAAGATCAATCGCAAATACCTCGGGCACCTGGTTTTTGAAGATGAAGCCAAGTTAAATCGTTTGAATAAAATCGTTCATCCCCGCATGGTGGAACGGGTGATAGAAGCAATCGAGAGCGCCCGGGATTCCGGGAAATACCGCTTGATTGTGGTGGATGCCGCACTAATCTATGAAATAAACCTGGAACACATGTTCGACGTCATTGTTGTGGTATCCGCCCAGATGCGCCAGCGTATTGAACGCATTAAGGAACGGGATAAGTTACCCGAGAAAGAAATCCGCAACCGCATCAACCGTCAGATTCCCATCCAGGATAAAGTAAGGTGGGCGGATTTTGTTATATACAACAATGGCACCCTGGAGCAGTTGGAATCCCGAACCCGGGGCGTCTATCGGAAATTGCTAAAGATGCAGGAGAGAAAATACCGGGTAGCATAAGGTGGACCAGGGGGGCAGTAGGGGGCATAAGGTAGCTGTGCCGACAGGCGTTCCTTTGGAACAAGCCTGCGCCTACCGGGATTCGGGTATGGCACGGTTATTTAATCAAACTCAATTAATTTGACGTCATTCACCAAACCCTCCGGACGTTTTACCCTTTTTCCGGTTGGGGGATGTGGGTGTGTGTGTCTTCGGAAAGTACTCTCTCCAGGTCTAACAGTATCAACAACCGGTCGGGTAATTTTGCCACCCCGGTAATGTAGCGGGAATCCACATTCAGAGTTAATTCCGGTGCCGGTTCAATGAGGGCTTCATCCACCCGAAGGACCTCTTTCACCCGGTCAACAACAAAACCCACGGTGCGCTCGTTTACCTTCATAATGATGATGCGATTGTATTTATCCGCCTCCACCGGGGGAAACCCCAGGCGTTTTCGCAAATCCACCACCGGAATAATTTTTCCCCTGAGGTTGATGACGCCTTCCACATAATCCGGCGAATTGGGAACCCGGCTTATTGTGGTGGGGCGGATAATTTCCCGGATCACCATAATATCCACCCCGTATTCTTCCCGGTCGATAACAAAACTCACCATTTGATGAATTTGGGCCTGTTGTCGAGAAGCATCTTTTTCCATTTTGTATCCTGTTCTTCAATGATGAGTCTTATTATCGATTTGAACTGCATAATATTTAGGGGATTGGGGGAGGGTAAGCTGGCAATGCCCGGTCACCCCTTTTGTTCGTCAAGGTTCATCTCCCCTGATGAATAGTTTAGAATCTATGGTTCAGACGGTCGTCTCTCTTACCTGCACTGCTTCCCCTTCCCGGGAAGTTTCCTGCCATCGGATGGTCAATACCGGGCAGGGTGCCAATCGAACCACCCGTTCGGTTGAACTCCCCCACATCCAGAAATATTCAAACTTATTCAACCCCCGGGTTGCCATTACGATCAAATCGATCTCGTGCTCTTCGGCATAGGTGATGATTTCCCGGTATGCGAGACCCTCTTCCACCACTTCCAGCGACCAATGGGGAATCGTATCGTCTTTATACGTTTTCAATTCCGTTAAAATTCGCTCCCTCACATCGGGGTTGATGTCAAACTGAATCCGAACGGTTTCCGGTATCCACTGGAAGTGGGCGGCATTGGCTCTCTCAAATACATGGAGCAGGTGGATGCGGGCGTCAAATTCCCTGGCGATATCCACGGCGATACGGGTTGCCTGCCGGGAATAATCGGAGAAATCAACCGGTACCAGGATATTTTTTACCTGAAATTTTTCCACATCCTTATGGGTGGTGAGGACCGGGTACGGCGAAAGTCGACTCACCTTTTCCGCCACACTCCCCAGAAGCAGGTGCTTAATTCCCGAGCGCCCATGGGTGCCGATAATGACCAGGTCAAAGGAATTCGCTTTTAAATATTGCAGGATGGTTTGTGCTGCGGACCTCCCGTCCAGAATCTCGTAACGAAATTGAACTTCTCTTTCTGCAGCACGGGCGGCATGCGCTTCCATCCATCGATGGAGCTGCTCCCGTTCTTTCTCCACAATCCCCCGGTAACTCTGCATCATGCGATCATAATCATAATGTTCATGAAAAAGTGTGTTGACATGCAACAGGGTCAATTCCGCCCCAAATGTTTCTCCCCACAAAAGCCCATACTCCAGCGCCGTGTTGGAGTATTCGCTAAAATCTACCGGTACCAAAATTTTTCGGATGTTCATGATAGCCTCCTCTTTGCAAGGTTTTTTTGTTAAAATGGCGTTGATAACATCCCCAAAACAATGTTGATTTATTTCCAGCACCGGGTCCGGCTGTACATTCTCGAACGGCAAACTTCGCACACGATCAGAATTCACCAGGACCCGCTTCCCACACTATTTGATACCACCGTCTTCCTACTTAGGTTTACCATGTTACATTTTAAGCAAAACGGAACGAACATTGCCATGATTTCTATTAGGTTAAAATATGATTTTCGTCAGAAACAGGAAGGGGAGGTTTGTCAGGTTCTAAGTCGAGGTGGTCAACAATGGGATGTTGAAAAATTATAGAGTAGGGAAGTGAAGGACAGAATAACCGATGGTCGTCGTTTTAATAACCGGCGGTTTCAATAGACTGGAGAGTTATTTTTTTAATCCAATCTCAAACCCGTTTTTATTGGAAGAGGAGAAAATCCCCGGTGGAATCTCCCGGAGAATATTCTCAGAAATGAGTTTCATGAGCAGAGTGGTGAGATTCCGCTTGCGAGCCGCAATCATCCCGGGTATCAATCTGCCATTATCTCTATCTTATCCGGTTGGTTGGGCACCATGCACAAAAATACGAAATCCTCATTGCCGGTATTCCGGTACCAGTGGGGTGTACCTGCCGGGATAAACACCACATCTCCCTTTTTCACGGTGAAGACCTGATCGCCAATGCCAATCGCCGCTTCACCATTCAACACGAATTGTTCATGTTCCACCCGGTTGGTATGTTTTGGCATCCCGCCACCCGGTTTCATCACAAAACGGCGCATGGCAAAATGGGGCGCCTCCTCCGACGAAATCAAAACCTGAATGGTGGTTTTTTCCCCCGCTGCCACAACCTCGGCTTTCACTTCTTTGCTGTGTTTAACCGTCATGTTGCTATCTCCGGTTTTGTTATGGTAACTGGGGGAATATAGGCATTTTCCGGCAAATTTACCCATTGGAAAAATTAAACTTGGAGAAGAACAAACCGCAAGTAGTTTTGAAAGGCAACACCGGGTTAAGATGTGGCAATGACGGGAATCTCCGGCATCGTTGTCAATGGCGTGCCAACAAAATATGTCTTGCAAAGAATTGCCTCAGAAGTTATATTTTTGCTCACTTAGTCATCTCACTTCCGGAGGAAGCATGGATATACAATCAATTAAGCAACTCATTAAAATTGTGGAAAAAAGTGACATCGGGGAACTGGAATTAATAGAGGAAGGCAGGAAAATCCGGATTAGTAAAACCAGCAAATTGAATACCTCTCCCGCGCAATTAAACGGCTCCGCAGCAGCGAATTATGCCCTTGCCACTATGCCGGCGGCTGTCAATGACCCGCCACCGGCACCGGCTGCAAAACCGGAGATATCGGAAGCGGATCTGGAAGCTGCACAGAGTGAAAAGTATCATGAGGTACGGTCTCCCATGGTGGGTACATTTTACCGTGCCCCCTCTCCGGATGCCGAACCCTATGTTCAGGTGGGAGATGTGGTATCACCCGGCACTCCCCTTTGTATTATTGAAGCCATGAAGTTAATGAACGAAATTCAATCCGACTACAGCGGCAAGATTGCCAAAATTTTGGTAGAGAATGCCCAGCCGGTGGAATTCAACCAGGTCCTTTTTTTGATAGAAAAACAATGATCTGATGGAGCGCTATTGGCAGTGCGAGGACGGAATGGAGGAAGCTGCACGTGTTTTCTAAAATACTGATTGCCAACCGTGGTGAAATTGCACTGCGAATTATTCGTGCCTGTAAAGAGCTGGGAGTCAAAACCGTTGCGGTCTATTCCACCCAGGATGAGACCGCTTCCCACACCATTTTTGCCGATGAGAGTGTCTGCATCGGTCCTCCCGAAAGCAGTAAAAGTTATCTCAACAAAGCTCAGATTATCGCCGCTGCGGAAATTACTGGCGCTGATGCCATTCATCCCGGTTACGGATTTTTGGCGGAAAATGCCGAATTTGCCGAGATGTGTGCTTCCTGTGGGATCGTGTTTATTGGTCCTCCGGCGGAAGTGATCGAAAAAATGGGGAATAAATCCGAAGCCAAACGCTCCATGATTGCCGCCGGGGTGCCGGTGGTGCCGGGGAGTGAGGGGGTGGTGAAAACCGAAGAAGAAGCTCTCAAGATTGCCCGGAAAATTGGCTTCCCGGTGATATTAAAAGCCGTATCCGGAGGCGGTGGAAAAGGGATGCGAATTGTGGAAGCGGAAGAGAGCTTAAGCGGCAGTTTTATGATGGCAAGTGCCGAGGCGGAAGCTGCGTTTGGGAATCCCGATTTATACATGGAGCGCTATATCGAAAGTCCCCGGCATATTGAGATTCAATTATTGGCGGACAATTATGGCAACGTCATTCACCTGGGAGAGCGGGAATGTTCCATTCAGCGGCGCCATCAAAAATTAATTGAAGAAGCGCCCTCCCCGGTGGTAGATGCTAAAATGCGCAAAAAAATGGGGGAAGCGGCGGTTGCCGGCGCCCGCCAGGTGAAATACCGGAGTGCCGGAACCATTGAATTTTTGCTGGACAGCGACGGCAGTTTTTATTTTATGGAGATGAATACCCGAATTCAGGTAGAACACCCGGTTACCGAGATGGTGCATAATGTTGATCTGATTAAGGAACAGATTCGGATTGCCGCCGGGGAAAAGTTGCGGATTAAACAGGCAGAGGTGTTTCCCCGCGGGCACGCCATCGAGTGCCGTATTAACGCTGAAGACCCCATGAACAATTTTATGCCCTCTCCGGGAATGATTACCAACCTCCATTTTCCGGGAGGACCGGGGGTGCGGGTGGATACGCATATCTACAACTCCTACGAAGTGCCGCCTTTTTATGACTCCCTGATTGCCAAATTGATCGTCGTTGCCCGGAATCGGGCAGAGGCAATTCGCCGGCTAAACCGGGCATTGGATGAATTTGTGGTGGAAGGTGTGAAAACCACTATCCCATTTCATAAATTTGTGATTAACACTCCCGAGTTTATCGAAGGCAATTTTGATACTCATTTTTTGGAGAAGATATATAACAAAGTTAAAGATGAACTTCCTGTAGAATCTTAACCTGGAGAAATATCATGAATATTCCGGAAGAGTTACATTACACCAAAGAGCACGAATGGGCAAGAATTGAAGGTGACATTGCTGTGGTAGGGATTACCGATTACGCCCAGGATAAGTTAGGCGACATTGTTTTTGTTGAGCTACCGGAACCGGGAACCGAAGTCACACAGGTGGTAGAAGCGGACGAAAATGCCACCGGTTTTGGCACCATTGAAGCGGTAAAAGCAGTGGCGGATTTATACCCACCCATGTCCGGTGAAATTGTGGAAGTGAACACCAATTTGGAAGATGCCCCGGAAACGGTAAACCAGGACCCTTATGGAGAGGGATGGATGGTGAAAATTAAAATCTCCAACCCGGATGAAGTGAACAACTTGCTGGATAGTAAAGCGTATCAGCGATTGGTGGAAGAGGAATCCGTATAAAACCGGGTTTGTTCCCGGACAAAGATGGTAAGGACTGTCGAATACAAATTGGAATGATAACGCATTGTTTTTACCCGATATCCCGAAGATAACATGTTGTTGCATCGAGTGATATCGGGTAATTTATTTTGAGTCTCCGCCGGAATTGATTATATTTTACTCCGATGAAGATCATCTATCTTCATCGAAGACGGTGGTAAAGGTGGTTGTCGAAGGAAAGCTCAGAAAGTATGAAGAGGATGCCGGAGGGAGTGTCGGTCTCTTCCCATAGCGAATGATTCCACAACTCTCTAAAATGCATTGATAAATTTGTTAACCCTTTGGCAAAAGTTGGTGGTGTAAAAACGAAATACGCTGGTCTAATGGCAAAGATATTGATTGTGGACGACAACAAAGAAATGCTGGATACGCTGGAGCATCTGTTTACATTTTATGAGTTTGAGGTGCTGAAAGCGGAGAACGGAAAAGAAGCGCTTTCCGTAGTGGAGAAAGATCCGCCGTCCCTGATAATTCTGGATGCCCTGATGCCGGTCATGAATGGATTCGAGACATGCGAAAGGCTGAAGAAAAATCCCAGAACCCGTGATATACCGATAATTTTTCTTTCTGCCAATTATACAGAAGAGGAATATCGCTTAAAAGGGTTTGACCTGGGCGCAGATGAATATATGCTGAAACCGTTTAATGTAAAGGAACTGTATTCCCGGGTGAATATTCTGTTGCAAAAGAAGCACCTGATAGAAAGTTTGCGGGAGGATAATTTGTCTTTATTACGGCAACAAAATCGGAACCAACCTGTTGAAGATGAATTGGGGAGCAGCGGAACAGTTCATTTTCCGGAGTTGGTTGATGACATTACCGGTATTTACAGTCGTACCTACTTTGAACAGCGTCTGGAGGAAATTTATACGGATGCTGCCAAAACCGGCAGTTCATTTGTACTAATTTTACTGGATGTTGACTTTTTCCGCAAGGTAAACGAGATTTATGGAGAACATACCGGCGATTATGTGTTGATGAAATTAGCGAATGTTATTTTACATAGCACCGATGTGGCTGACATTGTGTTTCGATTGGGCAACAACCGATTTGCCGTCATCCAGCCTGGCAAGTCGGAAACCGCCGGTTTTTATGAAGCGGAACGAATCCGCAGTGCGGTTTCCATGAGCAAATACTTTGATCAGGATTTTTTTGAATTGAAGCGGGTCTCTCCCCGAAGGAAGAAAGAAGCTCGAACATTGACCGTAAGTGCGGGTATTGCGGATAATAACGACACCGTCCGGGCATTTGATGTGTTACATCGCGCGGAACAGGCGCTTCATCAGGCAAAATCCCTGGGGAGAAATACCAGCGTAAAGTATTCGGAGTTGCCCGGAGAACAGATATGAACGGCTCTTTTGCCTCCGGGGAAATAGGGCAGCCGGGCAAATCGAAACGGGGAAGGTTAATCTGCTGGCTGCATGTTCATTTAAACATTGTATTTAAGTATCCGACATATAGTTTAACACGTTTGAAGAAACCATAAGCCGAGATGCGTAATGGCACACAAAATTTTAATTGTTGATGATGATATACATGTTTTGAAATTGCTTCGGATCAGTTTGGAAAAAGCCGGTTACGAAGTGTATGAAGCGACAAACGGGGACGAGGGGTTAGAACGCGCCAAAGAAGTTTTTCCGGATCTGGTTATTTCCGACGTCATGATGCCGACCACTGACGGTATCGAATTTTGCTGGATGATCCGGGAGAATTCCCCCATCCCCATGGTGCCCTTTATATTCCTCACCAGTCTGGAAGACCAGGAGATGGAGATTCGCGGGTTTCGCGCCGGGGCGGATGAATATTTAATCAAACCGGTGGACCGGTCAGTTCTGTTAGAAAAGGTAGGGACACTGTTAGAAAGAGCAAACCGGGTAAAGTCCATTGACAGCGGGCATTCCGAGATGGTGAAAGGCTTTGAGGGAAATTTAGCGGATTTATCATTAGCCGAGGTAATACAGTTATTGAACCTGAATCAACGTAGCGGTGTTTTGACCGTTGAGGCAGAACAAAAAGGGGAAATTGTGTTTTCCAGGGGGCAGATGCTTTATGGAAAATACGGCGAATTGACCGGTGAGGATGCCATCTACCGGCTGGTCCCCCTGAAAAAAGGCACCTTTGCGTTTGAACCGGGCGAGAAGCCGGTGACCCGCAACATTGACGGTTCTACCATGAATGTTCTGATCGAAGCCTGCCGATTGGCAGATGAAAGCAATATTTCGGAATGAACCCCGGAAAGGGAATGGAATATTTTCCGCTGAACTGCCCGAATCCGAGTGTTAATGGTGGTGACCATTACAATTTTGCAAGCGTCGAATCCATGATGAAAATCTTATGCTTTTTACTCCTCGTCATTTTTTTACATCCCGTTTATTCCCAGAAAATTTCCCGGTCCGGCGTTCATCTCCTTTATACCGGCAACCTGAATGGTGCGTTGGATGATTGCGGGTGTGGAGATTCGGTCGTTGGCGGCTTTACCCGTATCCTCTCCTTAATTGATAGCTTCCGGGTATCAACCTCCCCGTTGCTGATATTGGATGGCGGCGATTTTTTAAGCAGCTATTCCCAGCCCCGGGCAAACCGGGTGATGCTCCACCTGATTTCCCGGGCAGGCTATACGGCGCTGAATTTAGGGGATCAGGAATTTGTGGAATCCCCGGATTTTATATTTAAAACCGTGCAAAAATGGAAACGTTCTCTACCATTCCTCTCCCATAATGCCGGACGATGGAATGCCAGCCGTCACTTTTCCCAGAATGTCATGCAGATGAAGATGGGAAAAGTAACCATCAGCATTGTCGGGCTAATCGATCCGCCTTCCTTCGAGTTTATTTCCCCGGAAGCGTTGAGACTTGAGGAACCGGAGGTGGTTTTACGGCGAGTGGCAGGAGAGATAAATAAAAGGAATGGTTTGCAAATTGTTTTGTTCCATGGGACCTGGGATCGTGCCCGAGCTTTAGCAGAACGCTTTCCCTGGCTGGATGTGATGATTCTGGCCCACAATCAACATCGGGGATTTGACTTATGGGGGAATACGGCATTAATGGAGAGCGGTGTTGACGGTGAATACCTGGGATACCTTCATGCGGAATGGAAAGGGAAGCGGTGGAGGTTTGAGAACAAATTTATTCCGGTGGTGAAATCCCTTCCGGTTCCCGGATTTGCCCGGAAATTGGTGGATGATTTTTACCGGAAACCATAAGCCGGCAGTTGGAAAGTCAATAGCGAGCGGCAGGGTAATTTTTAGAGAATAATGATGGAAACGGGGCTTGTTGAAGCCGTATATTACCAACCCAAAAGAGGAAAGATATCTGTGATTAAAGAAGCGATAGCAAAGTTTATGGAAGGCAAGAGTTTAAGCCGGAAGGAAGCCTACGAGGTAATGGATCAAATCCTTTCCGGCAAGGCAACCGAAGCGCAAATTTCGGCTTTTCTGGTAGCATTACAGTTAAAAGGCAGTACGGTAGAGGAAATAGCCGGTTCTGTGGATGCCTATCGGGAGCGGATTACCCCGTTATCAATTTCTGATGATAACGCCATCGATTTGAGCGGCACCGGGGGAGACAACCTGGGGACGTTCAACATTTCCACGGCGGCAGCGTTTGTCGCATCCGGTGCCGGGGCGAAAGTGGTGAAGCATGGTTATCATTCCGTATCCAGTCAATGCGGCAGTGCGGATGTGCTCCAGGCGCTGGGAATTAAAACGGAATTATTTCCGGACCAATTTTACCAGGTGTTTGATGAAGTGGGGTTGGCGTTTATTTTTGCTCATCGTTATAAATCACTGCCTCGTAATTTTGCCGGCATCCGACAGAGCATCGGCGCCCGCACCATTATGAATATTTTAGACCCCCTTACCAAGCCGGCGCTTACCAAACGACAATTAATCGGCGTATATGATCATAACCTTTGCCGCCTGATTGCCGAGGTGTTGCAGCAGTTTGGTGTGTTCCAGGTGATGGTAGTCAGTGGGGAAAACGGGCTGGATGAGATGAATATCTCCGGCAAAACTTATGTGGCGGAACTTATTACCAATGAGATAAAGGAATATGAAGTGGAGCCGGGAGATTTCGGATTAAAGACCTGGCCGGTGGAAGCGATTCGGGGTGGAGATGCGGAAACCAACAAACAGATAATTCTGGACATCCTAAATGGTAAACCCGGTGCTCCCAGGGACATCACGATTTACAATGCCGGAGCCGCCTTAAAAATTGCCGGGGTGGTTAAAAAAATTGCCCAGGGGATCAAAAAAGCAAGTGAAGCGATTGATAGTGGTGCCGCCAAAGCCAAACTGGATGCGATGATTGAAGTAAGCCGGAACTTGTAAATATGAAACGACTTTACAAGAAGATTTTGAAAGCTAAAAAGAAAGAAGTAAAAGACCTGCGGCGGGAATTTAATGAAGAGATATTAAAAGCGGCAGCCTTTTCCGTGGGAGGTGAATTCCGCAGTATTGAAATTACGGTGCAGCAGTCACCGCATATTCCCGTGTTTGTGGAACTAAAATCCCTCCTCTTTCCGGAAAATCACCAATTGGATGGCTTTCAGCCGTTGCGCATTGCCAACAGCTTAATTCGCTCCGGTTTGGAAAGCGGAGTTATCGTTGCAACCGACAGAACCTTTCTCGGTGGTGATCCCAGTTGGTTGAATTTAATTAAACAACACACGGAATTGCCGGTAATCCAGCGCGATTTTTTTATCGATCCGGTACAGATTTACCAGGCAAAAGCAATCGGTGCCGATGCGGTAATCATCAATTCCGTCTGGAACGACTTATCCATTCTGCACTCGCTTGTGGATGCCGCCAATACGATGGGATTGGAAGTGCTCCTGGAACCGGAAAAACCGGAACTCCCCGCCGGGATAGACCCTGAAACCCTGACGGGTGTGCTGCTATCCCAAGAATTTTTCAAAAATATTAGCGTTGAGTGGAACCGTTTACAGGCTTTTTTATCTTCTCTCCCATCCCACCTAATAACCCTGGCTACGGTTTTCCCCACTTCCCCCCCGGAGTTGGAGCGAATCGTTTCATCCGGTATTCAGGGAATTGTTCTGGCAAATGACTTCTGGCGCCGGGAAAATTTTGTTATCCAATTCCGGACAATCCGACACTGGTGCGAAAACCTCTCCCTGGAAAAATGAGTGTGTTTGATAGCAGTACATCAACCCAATGGAAGCGTAAGTTATACTTAATTTTTTCCCGACTGGGATTTGCCGGGTTTTTATTCACGTATGCGATCCTGTATGCCATTCAATATACCCGGATTGGGAAGCTGGTTCTCGGAGGGGTGATCCTCGCTGTTCTGCTCTATGGGAGCTATAACATAACCGCGCTTGAGGAACCCGGACCTACGCATCCGGTCATCCTGACCATCCCCAACGGAGCAACATTCCGGCAGGTTGCGGATTCACTTGAACATTATCATCTCCTGACCAATAAGCAATGGTTTCTTCTGTTGGGGAGAATCACCGGGAAACAGGGGGCAATTCGTGCCGGGCGCTTTGCAATACCGGATTCCCTGAGTGACTGGGAGTTGCTCCAGTACCTGGTAGCGGCACGACCGGCGCAGGTAAAAGTAACGTTGAACGAGGGGATACTTGCCGAGCAGATGGCAAGCATCCTGCACCGGAAGTTGGGAATTGATTCCAGCCGCTTTGTGAACCTGGTGTATGACAGCAGCTTCTCCCATCAACTGGCGCCGGAGACTCCGAACTTAGAGGGCTATCTGTTGCCGGAGACTTATTTTTTTGAGTGGAAGACGCCTGAGGAAGACATCATTTCCTACCTGGTGCGGCAGACGCTCAAAATTTTTGAGGCGGATAGCGTGAAAGAACAACTGAAGCGGTTAAGAATGACCCGCCGCCAAATTATTATCCTGGCATCCATCATCGAAGGGGAGGCAATGGTGGACTCGGAGCGGGTGTATATCTCCTCGGTGTATCACAACCGGCTGCGAAAGGGGTGGCGGTTGCAGGCAGACCCGACCATCCAGTTTGCCATTCCCGGACCGCCCCGCCGGCTGCTCAAGAAAGACCTGGATATCGATTCACCATACAATACCTACAAATACCGTGGCTTACCGCCAGGACCCATTAACAACCCCGGTAAAAAATCCATTCTGGCAGCGCTCTTTCCCAAAAAAACCAATTATCTCTACATGGTTGCCGTGGGCGATGGCAGTCATAAATTTACACGAACCCTGAGAGAACATAATTACTGGCATCAAAAGTTTAATGAGGTGCGCCGGCGGGTACGGTGGAAGCAGCGCCGGCGTTTGAAAAACCACTGACCAATATCACCTGAGAAGCATCATTTTCTTTGATTTGATTTCCTGCTTAGACGGGGTCTTTACCTTCAGTTGATAAAGATATACACCACTGGCAACTGCATTCCCGTTCTGATCAACCCCTTCCCAGGTAATTTGATACTGTCCGGGAGGTTGTTCTTTTTTCACCAACGTGATAACTTTCTGTCCCAAAATATTGTAAATGCTCAGCTCTACTTCTGCCGTTAGATTGAGTAGGTACGGGATAGTGGTGCTGGGATTGAATGGGTTGGGGTAATTGGATAACAATGCGAATAAGTCACTGCGGATTGGCAACGGCTCCTCAATGGTGAGTGGCACACCGGGGGTTAATTTGAGAAGGAAAACATCTGCCCTACCGGCAGAAGTAAGCAGGGTGTCTCCAAATACTCCCATCAGATTGAAAGTTCCTGTGAGATAGATATTGTTATCCGCATCATTTGACACACCACTTCCAGAAGTATTATAAGGACCGCCAAACAAACGCGACCAGAGGAAATTACCATCATTATCATAACGAAGGGCATAGCCATAGTAATACAAATTTAAATAGTTGCTGCTTCCGCAAAGGGTGATTATGCCATTCTTATCCACTGATAGATTCTGCACTTCATCATTATAGATCCCACCGTTTCTATCAACCCAAAGAACCTGACCATCTCCAGATAGTTTAGCAATAAATATGTCAATATCATCTCCTGTGGTTAGCGTCGTATCATGGATGGTGACGAAGTTTGCAAAATTACCTCCAATAACAATTCCTTGCTCAGGAGATAACTCCATAGATTTTATACCCAGGTGAGCTGCGTAGTTCTGGATTCCTACCAACCATGTCATTTCTCCCTGTGGAGAAAATTTAGTAATAAAACCGCCTTTGAGTGTGGTGTCCACATTTCCATTCATAAAATGATAAAAATTTTCGACCTTCCCATAAAGATAGAGATTCCCGGCAGAATCCGGAACAATCGCATTACCCCAGTCTATCCCGGAGGTACCGATCGTTCTCAAATTAAGCAATTCTCCTTGAGGGGAAAATTTGGCAACGAAGAGATCACTTCCTCCCTGACTGATCCTTAAACTGTCTTCAATCATTAATGTGCTGTCGAATCTACCGGTGACATAGATCGTTCCTCCGGAACCCACCGCAAGATCGTATATATTTCCGTACATAGTCTGAAAGTGAATAGCCCATAATAAGTCTCCTGCCGGGCTAAACTTTGCAAGAAAGGGAGCATCAAATGTTTGAGAGGTAAAGCTGGTGTCTTCCAGAATCAATTCTCCTCCAAAGAAACCTGCCAGCAAGCAATTGTTCTCATTATCTACTGCCAGGGCGGTTCCGATGCTAATTCCCTGTCCTGTTGCTTGTCGTGCCCATTGAAGAGTTCCGTAATTATCATATTTTACTAAAAACATCTTGTGGAGGAAATCCGTAACCAATACGGTATCTCCAAATGAAGCGCTATCCTGAAATCTGCCGGTAAGGTATGTGTTCCCATTGTGATCGCATTGAGTGGACATTCCCACGTCATCTTGAGCACCGCCAGCTTGCAGTGCCCAGTCAAATTGAGGTTCCTGAGCGAAAGTAGCGGTGACGGTTAATAAAATAATCTTCGAAATTATAGATAGTTTCCAACGATGCATGCTAAAATTCCTCCTGGAAACAGTTTTATCTGATCAACAATAATTTACGGGTTTTAAATTCTGTTCCGGTGGTGAGGCGGTAAAAGTAAACTCCACTGGCTACCGGTTTGCCTCCATCGTCGCGACCGTCCCATTTTAGCACGTAGCTGCCCGCAGGTTGATGGGAGTTTATCAGTGTTTTGACCTTTTGACCTAAGACATTGTATATAACCACTTTCACCCGGCTGGAGTGCGGTATCCGATAGTGAATTAAGGTCTCCGAGTTGAATGGATTGGGAAAATTTTGAAATAACTGGAAATCGGGAGGAGATAGGAGGAGGGGTTGAATGCCGGTATAAACCGGTGTGAATTCAAACACATCACCCACCCGGATACCGGCATTATAATAAAGATAGAGGTCTGCCGCCGATTCAAGAAACGAGTGAAAAGGCTTTATTTTGGTCCATCCTCCCCATATCACATCTGCTGCCGGTCCCCAGTTGTTATCATCATATCCTCCGGCTGTTAAGGAATCGTAATCGCTGTGCATAATGAAAAAATATTGGCGCCCTCCATAATCGCTGGTATCCGGATTCCAGACCATGTCCGCTGGTTGTTCATTGTCATCTTCCGTGAAAACGATATTGACTCTTCGGGGGTTCAGGGTATCGGAGATATCAAATGCAGCCCCGTAAAAAGTTCCCATACCAACGTATTGATAATTCAAATCACGCCGATAGACGGCACAATTGGTAACCATGGTAGAATCGAACACAATTTTAACCGAATGAAAATCATCTGCTGATAAAGTGGAGCCAAAGAAGAAAATGCCCAGATCAATACCTCCAAAAAGTAAATCACCTCCCCAGTTTACACCGGTTAACCAGCGGGGCTGGGGAGATATCCACTCCCAGGCTTTTTGATCATACCGGAACGTAGTGCCCCGTGTCACTTGAAAACCGTCTACTACCTGTGAATTATGATTAAATTGATCCGGGTAGGGTTGTTGGGTAAGTAACACGGTTCCGGAAGTCATATCTCGTAAATCAAACACCGGGGTGCCGTCCGGCAGAGTATCAGTAAATTCTACCTGGTATGTATGCCCTGTTAAAGAAGCTGGATCAACAATCTGATATCCCAGTTGTCCAAATGAAAAACCGGAAATACGTTCCATCAGAAAATCATGAGGTTCAAAAGGTAGCGGGACGATCGGAAACGCTACTGTATCTACCCATAACCGGCTATTCCCAAAAGGATCTGTTCCATCAAGCTGAAAAACAATGTGAATACTGTCGTTTCCCGGATGAGTGGATAACAATTGAAATTGGTAAAACGGATCCAGGGGAGAATATGACCAGGTAATGGTGCTCCCGGGATTGAAAATCGGAACCACATACGCTCCATTTGGCATATCCAGATTTATGACAAACTGGGGCTCCAGGGGTTGCCATTGGAGAATGGTGACATTGGTATAGGCGGTATCCGATTCGTTCACGATTTCCAGGGTGTAACGGATGTTTTCCCCGGGATTTACTATGCCATCGTGATTGATGTTGTCCGAGCCGATGATGGTGGAGGTGATGTTCAACGGAGAAGGGGGGAGGTCTAACGGATTTACTTTAACGGGAATATTTGTTGATACAATATTTCCTTCCACCTGTGGCAATACAGAGTGGGTCATTAGAATAAACAACAGGAATGTGGAGAGAAAAATTGGAAATGAAAAGAGTTTTCCCATGATAACTCTCCTGTTTACATTAACAGGTTGGTAAATGTATTGGATTATTATAAAATTACCCATTCGGAAGAAAAATTTCAAGTGATAAAAAAAACTCTTATTTTTATTCACTTATAATTTTACAAATTCCGTGCCGTCTTGTCTTCATAATGGGAAATGTGTTATTTTCCAATTTTAACAGGGGAATACAGGAAATCCGTGCTGCTCAAATGGTAAAACAATTATCGAAAATTGATATAAATTTCAAAAATTAGTCATTTGGTTTAATGAGAAAAAATGGAATTTAGAGTTTTATCCATCGGTGAAATTCTCTACGACCGCTTTCCCGCCCATAAGCGTCTCGGTGGTGCGCCATTCAATGTGGCGTATCATCTGCACCATTTGGGTATGAAGGTAAGGTTTGTCAGCCGGGTGGGAGATGATGAAGACGGGCGGAATCTCCTGACATGGTTGGAAACGAATGGGTTTCCAATCACAGGAATTCAAGTGGATGATCACCATTCAACCGGAGAGGTGTATGTTAAATTGGATGAACAGGGGGTGCCGGAGTTTGAGATAGTCGAACCGGCAGCGTACGATTTTATTGAGATGACGAAGGAGCTGGAACAGTTGGTGGAAGATGGTATCGACTTGCTCTACCTCGGGACCCTGGCGCAGCGAAACAGCGTCACCCGCAACACCATGCAACAAATTCTGAACAGCCTTCCTTCCCGAACCCCGGTCTTGTACGATATCAATCTCCGCCAACCGTTTTACAGCAAAACAATCGTACAGCACTCTCTCATGGCAGCCACTGTGGTCAAGTTAAACGAATCTGAATTTGATGTCATCCGCAATTGGTTTGCTCCCGGGGAAAGTTCACCTGCTGCCGCTCGGATGCTGATGGAGAAATTTGGGATTCCGTATCTTTGCATTACTCGCGGTGATAAAGGGAGTGAACTCTATTACCTGTACGGTATGGAGGTGATGCAGATACCTGATGAACAGGAGCCGGAGATCATAGATACGGTGGGTGCCGGTGACGGATATGCGGCGGTGTTTGCAATCGGAATTCTTAAAGGCTGGGCACCCCTACAAATCCTCTCGGCTGCCAGCGAATTTGCAGCGGCAATTTGCCGGATACCGGGAGCGATACCGGAGGACCGAAAATTTTATGAAAAGTTCCGGGATATCCGATAACAAATCCGGTCAACGAGTCCGATGGATATCCACCTCAATCTATGGGAGCGGGGTTTCGTTTACCATCGCCGGTTACAATGCGCACCGGCAGGTTGCGGTAGTCGTAATTAATGGTGTCAAACTTTGCAGCGCCGTTTACTACCACGCGGATTCCGTTGCCGTTTGGGTCGTGGTTAAATTGGGTGTCTTCCGCATCCCACTCTCCTGCTGTGGTGTTTACGGGATCGTTACGGCTTGCAGGCGGTTGGCGTTGTTATAGCTGTAGGCATACTTATACCGTTGCTCCATAGGCGAGCCACCTTTGCGTTATTCGGATTCCTGGATGTTGCCGTACGCAAAGTAGGTGTATTTCGCCGCAAACGGCACTGCACCGCCGGTCACATCGGCGATGTCGGTTAGCCATTACGCAATTCAAAACAATCAGTCTATTATATCATTCTTGGTTCTCGATGCTTTTTAACATCTTAAATATCGCATCCAATTGTTCCTTAGTAAAAGGAGTATTCGCTGGTTCACCTTCCCATATCGTGCCAAAATCAAATATTCCAAAAGGATTATGTAAGCTCCATGCCCAGAACTTTTTTCCTATAACAACTCTCTTATATATTATGAAATCATGGGTAGTAGTGGAATCATGCAATACGCGAAAGTATATCCTTGTTCTAACTTTTGAACTATCTTCCTGGGGAAAAATAAACACAACAACTTTTTCTATGAACCCTTTTTTGATATTATTGTTTGAACCAGGAAGTTCTACGCTGTATTGATGAGTGGTATATTTCCAACCAAACTTTTCAGCAGAACTTTTGAGCCTTTTGACAAGCACGTCAGGGCTTAGAGTGGTTTTATAATGAATGTGTATTCGCCCCTCAAAATCATGAGCATCGAGGCGAGCTTGAGCAAATAAGAAACAGACTAAAACAACAATAAATGTTCTATAATAATAAACTATAAACATTTGCTTTGCCCTCACATTTTCTAAGCCAAGATTTATTTCTTAATTGGATTTTCCTCATAAACAACTCCGCCCGTTCTTCTCAAATGTCGATTTTGATCGTATGGCCGATCGGGAGTTTGTTTGGATTCAAATTCTTGTTGTCTTATTAATGCATCTCTCTCTTTTTCTCGTTCCCTTTTGATTTTCATCGTTTCTTGATATTTTTTTCTAATTATTTCTACAGCTTGTCTAATCCGTTTTTCATTATCAAAAGGGGATACAAAATTTTCCATAAGAAAATGAAGTACGATAGCACCTGGCATTGTCTGAGGAGGTCCCCATGGCTGAAATCCGGTATGGGCAGGAGAGGTTAAGTCCATTAGTGGGTGGAGTGCCTGGCCCAATGCAAAATAGGCTTCATCCTCTCTCTCTGAATGAATAAACTCTACCAATTTTTCCGTTACAAATTCATTCATTTTATTTTCTGCTTCTTCTACGGTTTCACCATACTGTCGCATAGCATGTTTATAGGCACCACTAAAGCTCTGATCTTCGTCTACAGCAACACTGGCGTCTTTTAGAATTTGTATCTGTTGGGAAGTCAGTATGCCACTAAATGCTCTGTCAAGAATCAAATTGTGAATTCTTTTTGACCATTCTCCATTTGAATCATAAAAATTAATGGGATTTGCGAAGGTGTAAATGTAAGGATTCCAAGAAGCATATTTTTCCATCAAGGGGTCTACTGTCAACCATTTACCCAAAGACGGCAAATAAGGCCGAGCCGGAAAATGGATCCACCCCGTCTCACTATCCAACTCCTTCCCGGTAAACTTCTCCTTCGTCTCTTTACCGCTCTGGTAATCCCTGCCGGGCATTAGCAGCCCAAACGGGTAGTCCCGAAGGGATGCCTGCGGCATAGTCATGCGCTTCCACTACCGTGCCGGAGGAATTTACCACCGCACGGGTGGAGCCGAGGTGATCTTTGAGATAATAGAACTTATTCCCGGCAGCATCCCGCCTGCCCACCACGCCGTTGGCGAGAATGTTCCAGTATTTTCCCAAAGGGATCGCTTTGCGACAAAGACTCGTTCTCGTAAATCGCCACGGTCTGGTCACCATCCATAAGGTAATATTCCGCTGCCTGGCTGCCAACTTTTTTATAGATGCGCTGCCCCTCAGAATTATACCGGTAAACTATCACTGTGCCGTCGCCTGTTACAATGCGGGTGAGGAGGTTGCGGTTGGCGTAGGTAATCATGTTGCATAAGGGGACTGATCCTCTCCAGAATCTCCCTTTAGAGCTTCAGGAATAATGATCTCGGTTCAGCCGGAAAACAAATCCTTATGTTGATCACAAAAATCTTTGGGAGTCAGTGCCGGGATGGGACCTTTTTGTTTCAGCGGAAATTTTCCTGATTGCTGACTTTTTAGTTTAGTCTTCAT
>CAYYGL010000034.1:10490-31946 GCA_964471235.1 uncultured Calditrichaceae bacterium | reverse complement strand
GAAGAACGAATGAAATATAAAACATCAAATTTGCAGGGATAGCTGAATAGTTACATTTACAGAATTATTTTCACTGGTACTCAAACATACCTAATCTTTACGCTAAGAGTTGGTAATATATTGTTTTTCGGTAACCTCTGCGTGCTCTATGCTTCTTCGTGAAACGACCACGTCGTGGGTGGTGAATAACATAGGTTAGAAAAAGATTGCCAGAAATGTTGATACTGTAAAAAGAAAATTGCATTTTATCGGAAAGATTTCGTAACATTCATTCCGGAGAGAAGGTTTGGAAAGGAATCGAGTTCCATGAAATTAAATATCAACAAGTTATTTCCATTTTTAAGTATCCGGGTGAAATTGATCGTTGCATTTACGATGTTATCATTTATCCCGCTGACGATTGTTGGATTAACCGGGCTGTATTATAACACCCATACTTTAGAATCGGGTGCTCTGGAAAATCTCAATCATGATGTGTTAATTCTTCAGGAAAAAGCAAAAAATTTTTTAACCAATGTGGAAGTTGACATTCAGTATTTATGTAGTTCTTCGATATTCCACCGTTTTTTAAATGAGTATTATCAAAGTGATGATATCCGGGGAAGGGAGAGTTATGCTTTAATAACACAACAGATCCTTACCTTTTCCCGCACTAAGAAAGTTTACTACCAGATTCTTTTTGTGGATAGCACCGGGAACGAGGTCTTCAGGATCCAGCAAAATAACAGGAGTTTTGAAATCATTCCGCCGCAGGAATTAAGCTCCTCCAGGTTCATCTTTTATTCATTACTTACCGATTCACTTGACGCGGGTGAGATGGCGGTTGTCCCGGTAGAATTAATTGACCATCAAAATGGGGGGAAGGTGTCATCGATGAGTTTTGCGGTCCGCTTAAATGGAACTCATGGAGAATACCTTGGAATCTTTATTGCCAACGTTTTTGCTCGTGATTTTTTTAAAGTGATGGAGAGTAAATCCCATTTAGCTTCTCGTCGCACGGTCGCCATTGTAAACAGCGAAGGGAACTATCTGTATCATTCTGAAAAGAAAAAAAATTGGAATCGTCTGTTGGCAACTCGAGAAATTCATAATATTGCAGATGAATATTCTCAGGAGTTTTCCAAAGCAATTTTATCGGGGGAACAGGGGATATTCTCCCAATCGAAAACTTATATTGCGGCGTATGCACCGCTTTTCATTACCCCATTTCCGGGAGGGAATTCCTACTATCTTTTCGAAAGTGTGGAAAAGAGCTATGTGTTGGGCCCTGCGAATCGTTTCGCACTAATTTTTATCATGCTCCTATTGATGTTTCTGACAATTTCCATATCTGCCGGCGTTATCGCTACCAGTCAACTGGCGGGTCCTATCCGGGAGTTGCAGCGCGGCGCAAAAATTATTGCCCAGGGTAGCTACCAACATCATCTCCGGATTGAGACCAATGATGAAATAGAGCAATTAGCCGAACAGTTTAACCAAATGGCAGCCGCAATTCGCGATCGGGAACAGAAGTTGGAGGAACAACAAAAGCGGTTGGAAGAAACGGTTATTCAACGAACTGCGGAATTACGAAATGAAAAAGAAAAGTTGCAGGCAATCCTGGATAATGTCCCCAGTGCTTTTTTGTTAATAGATGAAGACCGTCGCATTCTTTCAGCCAGCGCTGCCATTCAAACGATAACCGGCTTTTCTCCCCAGGAAGTTGTTGGGAAAAGATGTTTTGATATTTTTTCCGAACCTTCTATATGCGAGAACTGTATGATGGCAAGCGATTATTCCACCTCCCGCCCGGCGGTTTTTATTGAGACTCAAAATCAATCGGATGGCGAAACGATTTTTATTGAACATGTTTCCATTCCTTTAAAACTGAACCAACAACATTCGGTGTTTCTGGAAATTTTGACGGATATTACCGAACGAAAAAAATTTGAAGAGCATTTAATTGAAACCGAACGGATGGCAGCCACCGGTGAAATGGCAGCCGTTATTGCCCATGAAATTCGTAATTCACTAACCTCCATAAAAATGTTGTTGCAACTGTCAGACGAAGGTTCTCCGGACCAGGAGGAAGCCGAACAAACCCGGGAGGTTGCCTTACAATCAATTTTTCGGATTGAAGAAGTCATCAATAATTTACTCCGCTTTGCCCGCCCGGCACCGTTTGATTTCCAGACCCGCTTCCTGAATCAACTAATTGAAGAAAGTATCCTGTTTGTGCGTCCCCAACTGGAAAAAGAACAAATTACTTTAATCAAACAATTAGACCCGGGCATCCCGGAGATGAACATCGACAGCAACCACATGAAGGAAGCTTTTATCAATTTGCTGCTTAATGCTGCCCAGGCAATTCATGATAAAGGTGAAATTTCCATTCACACAAAATTGGCAACATTGTCACAGCAATTGGATGATTTTGTTTATGGAGAAAATGGTACGGGGGCATTACCGGAGGATCTAAACAAAGTAATTTTGCCCAAAGGGGAGAAAGTCGTCATCGTCGAAATCAAAGACACCGGTTCCGGTATTCCGGCAAAATATTTGCGAAAAATTTTTGATGCGTTCTTTACTACCAAACTCAATGGAACCGGACTGGGATTAACCATTGTTAAACGCACGGTAAATCAACATGGTGGTATTATGCGTGTCTTTAGTAAGCCCGGTCAGGGCACCACTTTTCAGATTATTTTACCAGTACGGAGACCGGTATGAAACCAAGAACTATTCTGGTCGTGGATGATGATCCGGCGATTCGCTTCGCTTTTCAAAAAACCTTTCCCGCTCCTGAATTCCGAACCGTGGTAGCGGAGAACGGTGAAAAAGCGATTGAGAACGTGCGGCAATCCCGCCCGGCAATGGTATTTATGGATGTGGCAATGCCCGGCATGAATGGGTTGGAAGCCCTTGAGAAAATCAAAGAATTTGCCCCGGAGATGCCGGTGGTCATCATTACCGGTTATGGAAATATGCAAACAGCCATTCGGGCGATGCAATCGGGAGCGTATGATTATTTAACCAAACCGCTGGATGTGGAGAAAGTTCGCTTGACTGCCCAACGTGCCCTGGAGCTGGTGGAAATGCGCCGTAAAATCGACACCTTGCAACGGGAGTTGCAAAATAAAGTTCACCAGGGGAAAACAGTGCTAATCGGGCAAAATCCACGGATGCAAGAAATCTATAAAAAAATCGGGGTGCTTTCCACTTCTCCCAATACCACCAATATCCTCATTTTAGGGGAAACCGGCACCGGTAAAGAATTGGTGGCTCGTGCGATTCATGAAAGTGGTCCCAATGCCAGTGAACCGTTTATGGCAATCAATTGTACCGTGTTACCGGAAACATTGTTAGAAAGTGAACTGTTTGGGCATGAAAAAGGAGCCTTTACCGGTGCGGACCGCACCAAACCGGGAAAGTTTGAAATGGCAGGAAGCGGCACCCTGTTTCTGGATGAAATTGGTGATATGCCGGAGGCATTGCAGAAAAAAATGTTGCGGGTAATTCAGGAACGCTGCTTTGAACGTCTGGGCAGTAATCAATCCATTCCCCTGAAAGCCCGCATCATTGCCGCTACCCATCACGACCTTGCGGAAGCCGTGAAACAGGGAACATTTCGTGAAGACCTCTACTACCGATTAAATGTGATTGAAATTACTTTACCGCCCTTGCGGGAACGCAGGGATGATATCCTGTTGTTAGCGAATTATTTTTTAAGTAAGTATAATGAACGGTTTGGCAAGCACATTACCCACATTGAATCCGATGCCCTCCAGGTATTGATGTCGTGGAATTTTCCTGGCAATATTCGGGAATTAGAAAATCTGATTGAACGAGCAGTAGCACTGGAACGGGGAAATGTTTTAACCCGACAATCCCTCCCCTCAAAACTGACTCGTTCTGACGAACTGTTATCCTTAAATATTCCGGTTGTGGCAAAAGAATTTCAGGTAGCGAAATCCAGGGTCATTGAGGCATTTGAGAAAAAATTCCTTACCATGCGTCTTACGGAAACCGGGGGAAATGTTAGCGAAGCCGCCCGGATTTCCGGGCTGGAACGGCAAAGTTTCCAACGGTTGATGAAAAAATATCATCTCTCCTCTGCCGATTTTCGTAAAACCTGAGTGCCGCAAAATGATGGCACCATGTCACCCAAATGTTGCGTTTTCCTGAGGTATACAAGCTCCCCTTCTCACTCAACCGTAGATGATAATCATTTAAAAAACAGTTTGTTAGAGCTTAATCGGCATACCTGTCAAATTGATGGCATACCAGTTGTTTTACCTCTATTAAAAAGATGTCTTCAGCAGTAATTAATGGGCGTCTCGTTCACTAATTTAATGGAGGTAGTCATGAAGAAATTTTTACTCTCAACATCTCTGTTGTTTGGTTTCTTGCTGTCGATTTTCTGGGTAAACCAGGCGCAGGCAATTCCCGCCTTCGCCCGGAAATACCGCACCAGTTGTGTTACCTGCCATTATGCCTTTCCCAAGTTAAATGCATTTGGAAAAGCATTCCTCCATAACGGTCTCCGTTATCCGGAGGGGCAGGACCCGGATATGCGGAAAGACAATCCGGTAAGTCTGGGGTCGGAAGCATACAAAAAGGTCTGGCCGGATGCGATTTGGCCGGCGGATATGTCCGGGCTGGTTCCGCTGTCTGCTCATGCAGTCGGTCGGTTTAATTACGCCCCCAACATGGGTGGTGAAGAGGATGAGGAGGAAGAAGAAGGCGGCGTCAAATCCACTTTTGAATTTCCCCATGAGTTGGAAGTGTTGTATGGCGGAACCATTGGTGAGAACGTTTCGTTCCTGGGTGAAATCGAGATGGAAAATGAAGACAACGCAATAGAATTTGCTTTTCCGTTTTATGTTCAATGGGACTTTAATCCGCGCTGGCATATCAAATTAGGGAATGTGTCCCCGGACCCCACCCCGGACCATCATCGGTTAACCCGAAGCCACTATAATGTTGCCAGTTTTCGCAGTCGGAATCGCTGGCGTTTGCGCGATCAGCAATCCGGTATCGAGTTATGGGGAGCGGGTAATGGTGCCGGTGGTCGTGGCGGTTATACCTTTCGGATTGGAATTGTCAATGGGCAGGGCATTAATGATGCCAATAGCGATAAAGACATTTATGTGCGAGCCACATATAAATTCGGTGGTCTGGGTGAGATTGGCGGAACCCAGGGGCAGGGAAGTTCCCAGTCGGCTTTCTATATTGATAACAATCTCCGTCTGGGAGGATTCTTTTATAAGGGAATGGTATCAGGTGCTAATCCAGAGGAGGACCTTACGGTCTTTGGCGGAGATGTGGACCTCTGGTTTAACCGATTCATTTTAAACGGTGCTTTGCTCTCCATGAATTCCCAAATCGATTCCCTGGCAGACCGTACCTCCCTGGCATGGTATGCCCAGGCAAATTATGTGCTCTATCCCTGGCTCATTCCAATGGTGCGGTTTGAATTTACGGATCCGGATACGGATATCGATACTCCCGATCCACAAACTTCTTTAATTCCAGCCGTAACACTTGTGCTCCGGGCAAATGTGCGCCTTACAGCGGAATATTTCCTTCCCCTGGATGAGGCACACGAAGACGCTGATCTGTTTACTGTCCAGGCGGAAATCGGATTTTAACAAGACTTGTTATCCTGTTATCCGAACGGATGCTTCTTTTTCAGGCGTTAAAATAATCCTATGGTTGGAGAAATGTTATCCTGAAATTTGATTGAAAAATTAAGCAAGAGCACTGGCGGGCGGAAACCTGAAAAGTTTATCGCCCGCCCATAATCAGATGGCGGGTTGGCAAGCACTCTTCGGATGGAAGAGAACCGGCGAAGAATCCCTGCCAATACCGAAAACATACAGCGTTTAGAAGGAGGTACTAACCATGAAAAAATTCACAGGCATCCTGATCATCTTATTGGCGTTCACCACAGCCCTGCTTGCCGGCGACATCTCCGGTAAAGTGAAAGTGCATGGGGCAAAAAACAGCGCCAATGTGGTGGTGTATATTGATAAAGTGGAAGGGAAGGTATTTGAACCCCCGGAAAAACATGCTGTGATGGATCAGAAAAACCTGGAGTTTATCCCTCACGTGTTGCCCATTCTGGTGGGAACCACAGTTGACTTCCTGAACAGTGATGATGTATTGCATAACGTTTTTTCTCCGGATTGCCCGGACGGAAAATTTAACCTGGGCACCTGGGCAAAAGGTGTGGTGAAAAGTTTTACTTTTAACAAACCCGGGATTTCCACCTTGTTATGTAATGTTCACCCGGAAATGGAAGCCTATGTGGTGGCAGTTCGTACTCCCTATTTTGCGGTTAGTGATAAAGAGGGGAATTATACCATCAAGGATGTTCCCCCGGGAAAATATACTCTGAAAGTCTGGCATGAGAAACGGAAAGCCAAACCGCAGGAAGTGGAGGTTCCGGAAAAAGGCATTGTGACAGTGAATTTTGAGTTGAAACGAAAATAAATTCATTGGTACACCGCTCAACATGAGTCCGCATAACTCACCCCCTGGCTACCGGTCTTGGGAGGGAGGGGGCAGGGGGGAGTGAAGGTTGTTTTTGACAAGTACTGAAACCGGAACGAAAAAACAGACGAATTTCAGATGAATTTATCGAGACAGGTGACCTGGAAAATCATTCTCATTGGAATTATGCTTGTGGCAGCGATTGCGGTGACATTAATTGCCGGAAACCCAACCATTGAGCAGCCGATTGCCTTTAATCATAAAAAACACATTGATAACAACGTGCCCTGCAATTTTTGTCACCGGTATTATGAGACCACCCGGGCAGCGGGGATTCCCTCGGTACAGGTGTGTATTACCTGTCATGAGGATGTGATGTATGTAACCCCTGAGAAAGCAAAAATTCAACATTACTACCGTGAAAGGAAGTCCATTCCCTGGAAGCAAATTTATCAGGTGCCGGATTATGTCTTTTTTTCCCACCGGCTCCATGTGGTTGCCGGGAAGGTAGAATGTTCCCAATGTCATGGACCGGTAACCACCCGAGAGCAGCCATTTACCCGCCAGCCCATTCCGGTAAAAATGAAGAGATGCATAGAATGCCACAAGAATAACAGGGTCATTGCCAATCCGTATGAATGTATTCGCTGCCATTACTAATGAACAGGAGAAGATGCTGTGGGGATCAAACGACGTGATTTTCTGAAACAGGGTGCATTACTGCTTGCCGCAGCCAGCCAGGCAGGTTGGATTACCAAAGCGGTTACCGCCCCGGACGAGCCGGAACCGGCACATTACCCGGGGGCAGGCATCGAGACCTGGAAAAGCAGTGTCTGTCGATTGTGCCCCGGCGGGTGTGGGATTCGGGTTCGCCTGGTGGATGGCAGACCGGTTAAAATTGAAGGGAATCCCCGCTCACCGGTGAATCGGGGTGGCTTATGCCCTGCCGGCCATTCCGGTTTGCAGGTGCTGTTAAATCCGGACCGCATCCCAACCCCTCTGAAAAGGGTAGGAGAACGGGGTGAAAACCGCTGGCAGCCCATCGACTGGGAGGAAGCGCTCACATTATTGTACGATTATTTGATTAAACTGCGGAATGAAAAAACTCCTCATCATCTGCTCGTTTTAAATGGCGGTTTGCGTGGTTTGCAAGGTCAGCTCATCCGGCAATTTCTGAACGCATTTGGCTCCCCGAATTTTATCTCACTTGATACCCGGGAACAATCCGTGCTTCCCTTTTATTTGATGCAGGGAACACCTCAACTTCCGGCGTATGATTATGCCCGAACAAAATTCATCCTCAGTTTCGGGAATGATTTTTTAGACAGCGAGGGACCTCCCAGCCGGATGGCATATCTATTCGGTCAATTGCGCCAAAATCCCGGGCACGGAAGAGTAAAAATTGTTCAAGTCGACCCGCGTTTCTCAATCACCGCTGCCAAAGCAGACAAATGGGTTCCCATTAAACCCGGAACTTACGGCGCCCTGGCAATGGGAATTGCTCACATTTTAGTCGTGGAAGGACTCTATAATCAAGCATTTGTTGAAAAGCATACATTTGGATTTGAGGACTGGGTTGATGAGCAGCAGGTTCATCATGGCGGATTTCGTCGTCTACTGTTAAAAGAATATTATCCGGAGAAAGTTTCAAAAATTACCGGGGTGTCCATCGATGATATCATCCAGATTGCCCGTGGGTTTGCCAAAACTCAACCGGCAATTGCTATCTGGGGGCAGGGAGTTTCTCAACATAACAACGGGTTGTATAGCCAAATGGCAGTAAATGCCCTGAATGCTCTGGTCGGATCAATCGGAACAGAAGGGGGAATGGTGGAAACACCTCCCCTGCCACCTTCATCGCTACCCCCGGTACGGCAAGACGCCCTGGCAAAGTGGGGCACTTCCCAGGAACGGATTGACCAGAAAAGAGAATTGCATCTGCCGGGTGTATTTCATGGGATAGATGCATTGATTGAAAATATCCTTTCCGGTGAGCCTTACCCGGTGGAAGTGGCATTGCTAATCAATACCAACCCGGTTTTTGATTTTCCGGATCGTGAACGGGTTATCGAAGCGCTGAAGAAGATTCCGTTCCTGGTAAGTTTCTCATCTTTCCCGGATGAGACAACCCAATTTGCAGACCTGGTGCTGCCGGATCATACCTACCTGGAAAAATGGGATCTGGATTACGAAGTGCCCCACCTGCCCTTTTCTCAGGTAACCCTGTCTCAACCGGTTATTCCGCCACGGCTCAATACCCGGCATATCGGGGATGTATTCCTCACTCTTGCCGATCGATTGGGAGGTGAACTCCGGCAGTCACTGCCTGCCAATACTTATGCCGACCTGGTGAAATCCCAGGCCCGGGCAATCTATCAGTCCCGCCGCGGGTTTATCACCTCCAGTAAATTTGAAGATTTTATGCAGGGCTTTTTAACCCGGCGTGGATTTAAATACCAGGAATTCGCTACCTTTGAAGAGTTCTGGAACGCTTTTCAAGATGTGGGAAGCTGGCTGGAAATCGCAGCTCCGGCTGAAAGCATCCTACGCAAAATGGATACCCCTTCCGGTAAATTCGAATTTTATTCCCAGCTTCTGCTCGCTTCTTTCCGAAAAGCGGGCATCAACACCACCGGAAAAGAGAATGCCCCATTGCCAATAAAAGGCGTTGCCGCCCGGGGAGAGGAACTCTATCTCCCCCATTTCGAGCCACCCCAATTTCATGGCGACCCCGAACAATTTCCCTATCACCTTTTTCCGTTTAGCATTTTAACATTATTTGATGGAAACGGTGCCAATCGCCCCATGTTGATGGAGATGGTAGGTTTTCGTCGCCAGACCCGCTGGAATTCCTGGGCGGAGATAAATCCGGAAACTGCCCGTGAATTAGGAATTCACGAAGGAGACTGGATTTGGGTCGAATCCCCAGTGGGGAAAGTGCGGGTTCGGGCAAAGCTTTTTCCCGGTGCCATGCCGGGAATGGTTTACCTGCCCCTGGGGTTGGGGCATACATCCTACGGCAGGTATGCCCGGGGCAAAGGGGTGAATCCCAATGACTTAGTAGTGTTCGCTGCTGATCCCCTTGGGGGAACCATTGCCCGGGGGGCAACCCGGGTGAAAGTATACAAAATTTCGATGGCTTAGAACCAATTGATGAAAGGAAATGAGTGCTATGCCGCGATGGGGAATGGTAATAGACCTGGATAAATGCACCGGTTGCGGCGCCTGTGTGGCTGCCTGTAAACAGGAAAATAATGTTGCCTACAGCACACCGGAACAGGTTGAAAGGGGCCGGGCTCTATCCTGGATGAATATGTTGACCGAGGTGGAAGGTGAATATCCCCATATCCGGGTTCGATATATCCCCCTGCCCTGTATGCATTGTGATAAACCGCCCTGTATTAAAGTCTGCCCGGTTCGGGCAACCTATAAGGCGGATAATGGCATTGTCGCCCAGATTTATCCCCGGTGTATCGGATGCCGTTATTGCATGGCAGCCTGCCCGTACACGGTGAAATATTTTAACTGGTATGCCCCCCAATGGGATCCGGGCTTCAAACAAGCCACCAATCCGGATGTCTCCCTGCGCCCCAAAGGGGTGGTGGAAAAATGTACGTTTTGTCATCATCGGTTAATGAAAGCACGGGAACAGGCAGCCCTTGAAAACCGGGAGGTAAGAGAAGAAGATTATCAACCGGCATGTGTGGAAACCTGCCCGGCAAATGCCATGTTCTTTGGAGACCTGGATGACCCCAACAGTACTGTTGCCCGGTTATCCCGGAGCCCCCGGGCATTTCGGTTAATGGAAGACCTGGGCACAGAACCCAAAGTCTATTATTTGTCCGAAGGTGAAAAGTCAATTTGAGGATGAGTGGAATGGTACGGGACCCTGACGAAATTTTGTATCGACCGATTGAACAACCTGCCCCATCCTTCTGGTATACGGTTGCCGGATTACTGGTGATCATCGGATGGGCGATGTTTATGTATGTTCGGCAGCTCTATCTGGGATTAGGCGTTACCGGAATGAATGAGCCGGTTTCCTGGGGCTTTTATATTGTAAACTTTGTTTTTTTTATCGGGATCAGTCATGCCGGTACCTTAATTTCAGCCATATTACGACTTTCCAAAGCCGAATGGCGGCGTCCCATTACCCGGATGGCAGAAGTGATTACAGCAATTGTATTGGCAATCGGTGGTTTGCATCCCATTATCGATCTGGGGCGACCGGACCGTTTATTGAACATCTTTCGAACCGGCAGACTGCAATCTCCCTTGCTGTGGGACGTTACCAGTATTACCGCCTACTTCACTGCCAGCACCGTCTATCTCTATCTCCCCTTAATTCCGGATATTGCCATTTTAAGAGACCGCGGCGCAAAACCGCAGTGGTTGTATCAATTCCTGAGCTGGGGATACCAGGGAACCCCGGAACAGAAACATGTGCTGGAACGCGCCATGAATATCCTCATGGTCATGGTCATTCCGATCGCCGTGTCCGTTCATACGGTTATCTCGTATATCTTTTCCATGACCCTGCAACCGGGATGGCATAGTACCATTTTCGGACCCTATTTTGTCGTAGGTGCCATCTTTTCCGGTATCGCTGCGTTGTTAATCGTCATGATCGCATTCCGCAAAGCATTTCACTTAGATGCTTATCTGAAAGAGGTGCATTTCCGTTACCTGGGCAACTTATTGCTGGTGATGTCTTTATTGTGGTTCTACTTCACATTTTCGGAATACCTGACCGGTTATTTCGGTCACGAACCCTATGAAATGCGAGTCTTCTTCTATAAATTCAGCGGTAAATACGCTCCATTCTATTGGTCAATGGTCTTTTGCAATTTTATACTTCCGGTCGTGTTACTCAGTTTTAAGAAAACCAAAACCATTCCCAAAGTTTTGGTAGCTTCCGTTGGCGTCATCATCGGGATGTGGCTGGAACGCTTAATTATTGTGGTTCCCTCTTTAGCCAATGCTCGTTTGCCATATCCGACCGGAATTTACGTTCCCTCTCTGGTGGAATGGAGCCTTCTGATTGGTGCGGTTGCCGTATTTGTTCTGGGATTTGTCATCTTCTCCCGCTTTTTTCCTTTGATATCGGTATGGGAAGTAAAAGAAGGGCGGGAAACCAGTGTCAAAGAGGTGAGTAAACGTTTGGAAAGTTATCTCCCGGATACCAAAACGGCATGATGTCTCAATTCCGGGGGTAAATGATTTTTATAATGCCAAAATATCGGAACACGGATGAATAACAAACTTCTCTACACGCTTCAGGTAGTTTCGCTGGTGTTTATCTGGGTTTTGTTCACCGCAATTGCGTTATGGATCGGGAATTTGTTGTTGCTTTCCCAACGCCTGCATGACGCCCCCTCGGCAACGATTGGAATTAGTATTGTGGCGATTCCAATCTTTTTCACGTTGTCGAGCGTTTTAACCTACGTTTTTGTAGGGTTACGTAAACACCGCAAACAGGAGTAACAGCATGTCGAATTTATTGAGATACCTTATCCTGGGGGGATGGGTTGTTCTTGAGAGTCTGTTTCTATCGGTTCACGGTCAGGAAATTCAACTGCCACAACAGCCCCTGGCAGGTCAAAAATTATTTCTCTCAAAAGGGTGTGTGAAATGCCATTCAATTTTTGGTGTTGGCGGGAAAGTGGGGGCAGATTTAGGAAGAACTCAGGCAAATAAAAATACAATGGATATTGTGGCGGCAATGTGGAATCATTCCTGGGAGATGAACCGGGCAATGTTAAAGGGGCAGGCCATCCCGAAGTTATCTCCTGAAGAGATGGGCAGCATCCTCTCATTCCTCTATTATTTAAAGTATCTTGATGAGCCGGGGTCTGCCCGGGAGGGAGAAAAATTATTCTCCCGGAAAGGATGTATTCAATGTCATCGCATTGGTGAACAGGGGGGAGATGTGGGACCGGCGCTGGATACCCTTTCGGTTTATGCCTCCCCGGTATTCCTGGCACAAAAGATGTGGAATCACGGCAGAAAAATGATTCGCCAGATGAAAAACAAAGGGATTAAAATCCCCCGTTTCCAGGACAACGAAATGGCAGACCTCCTGGCATATCTCCAGAGTGTGAACCCGGTGAAAGCTACTCAACCGATATATGCCTTTCCCGGAAGCCCGCAAAGAGGTGCCCGTATTGTGGAAAAGAAAGGGTGCCTGAATTGTCATCAGGTAGATGGAAAGGGAAAAAAGGTGGGTCCTAATTTAAGCGAAAAGAAATTCCATGAGGGAGTTACCAAAATTGCCGGGAGAATGTGGAATCATGCCCCCCGGATGTGGAAGAAGATGGAAACGCTGGGCATTGAACAACCCTTATTTGTCGGTAATGAAATGGCAGATGTCATCGCATATCTCTATTTCCTGGGGTTTAAATCCATACCGGGGGACCTGGAAAAAGGGAAACAACTGTTTCGGGAGAAGGGATGCAGTAAATGTCATGCGACGGATGATGAGAAAAAGAAAGTGGGTCCCAATTTAACCCGCACCAGGGGGTTGAACGATATCATCTCCATTTCCTCTGCCATGTGGAACCACAATATCAAGATGACTGAGGAGATGAAGAAAAAGGAGGTTCCCTTTCCCCGCTTTACCGGGGAAGATTTGTCCAATCTATTAAGCTACATTCGTTCGTTACGGGAGCAGGAAAATGGCGATGATTAAGGGAAGAGAGATTTTCGGACGGCACCGAATGCCAGGGGGTATTGTAACGGTCATCTTCGTAACCCTGTTGCTTTTCGGTTGCAACAAAGATTGGAAAGAATACCAAAAAGAATATGTCCAATTACTGAAGCAGAGAGATCCCGCAAGTGCAGAAAAGTTTCAGCCGGGGCTCCGAAAGATTGGGCATAAAGAGATAGATGTTTCCGATGCCTGCTTGAGTTGTCATCTGGGGGTGGATAATCCGGCAATGGCAGAGGCTCCCCAGCCCTTTACCACTCATCCGGGAGATTTTTTAAAAAAGCATGATTGGGAAAAAATTGGCTGTACCACCTGCCACCAGGGGAATGGCAAAGCAATATCAACAGCGTCTGCCCATCGGAATCTCCTCCCTGGGGAATTAATGCAAACCACCTGTCATCAATGCCATCCCCGGGATCAGAAATTGCCAGATGCGCCGCAACTGACTCACGGTAAAGTTCTGTTTACGGATTTGCAATGCAGCGGATGCCATTATGTGGAAGGGGTGTCGCCGGATCGAAAGGGTCCTTCATTGGAAGGGATCGGCAGTAGAGTTGATCGCAAGTGGTTAAAACATTGGTTGATGAATCCCCGGGAAATGATGCCCAATGCCCGGATGCCCTATTTTTATTTACCGGAAGATAAGGCGGATGCCCTGGCAGCCTACTTGATGACTTTTCGGGACCCCCAGTTGGAAGCAGAACCGGAATCCCCGGAAGGAGATGTGACCGAAGGGGGGAATCTATTGCGGCGCGCCCGCTGTATTAGCTGTCATCCGTTTCATGGGCGCGGCGGATTCCTGGGACCGGATTTGGGACGGATCGGTAACAAAACCAACCGGAAATTTGTCTTTGATAAAATTAAAAACCCGAAACGCTTTGAGCCGAACTCCACCATGCCCCAATTCAATTTTACCGACCAGGAGATTGCCAATATCGTGGATTACCTGTTCGATGAGTACACCGATTATGATTTGATGGATATCCTGGATGAAGACACCACGGTGGCTAAAAACGATTCGGCAACCATTGACCTAGGTCGAAAACTTTATAAAGAACTCCGCTGTGTGAATTGCCATCTCTTAAATAATGGCATCCCTTGGTTACGATTAGGACCCCGTTTGACGAACATCGGGGATAAGGCTCCATCGGAATTCCAATTTGGAAACAGCGACATCCCCCGCCAGCGGGAAGAGTATATCCTGGAAAAAATCAGGAATCCCCGGGCGTTCGCGACCCCGGACCATCCCCAAAAAATGCCCCGCTTTTCCCTGGGGAATTTGGATGCCTATGATTTAACCATCTTTCTAAACAGTTTAACGACCCAACGTATTAAGTCGGAACGTTTTGCCGCTTACCCGGATACCAGTGTGTATCGACCGGGGGGAGAGTTTGGCAAAATTGTTGATAAATTTCAATGTTTTTCCTGTCATCGTATTAACGGCAGAGGCTTTAACCTGGCGTATGATCTTTCCATGGAAGGAAGCCGGGTGCAGCGGAAGTGGCTCTATAACTACCTGATGGTCTCCTATAGTATTCGTCCGATTCTGGTAGAACGGATGCCTATTTTTAACTTTACTCCTCACGAAGCCGAAGTACTGACGGATTATATTATGAAAAACCTTACCTCCACCAGCATTCCCGGGAATTTGCAGGCAAAATTAACACCCGAGTTAGCTGCGGAAGGAAAGGTTCTTTTTGAGAAGAAAGGATGTATGGCGTGTCATATCCGGGGGGACAAAGGGGGATATGTAGGACCCAGCTTTACTGCCGGTGCTTTAGCAGGGGACAAGCTCCAGGCAGGATGGGTTTTTAAGTGGCTGAAAAATCCTCAGGCAATTGTGCCGGGGGTTTTGGAACCCAATTATAATTTAAGTGATGAGGAAGCACTGGCAATAACCGCCTACCTGATGAGTCTGAAAACAGAGGAATGAGCGAGTGATGAAGCAATTTAAACGGTTTTTGAAATTTCTGATCCCGGGATTCATCTTTTTTATGATATTCGTTTCAGTTGCCTGCCGGGAAACATCATCTTCGCAAAATGCGGCTGCCGATTCTTCTGCTGATTCCGTTACGGTAGCAAAGCGCCCCAGAACTTTCGGCGAGATGCTGGAAAACCCTTACGCAGAACTGGGTTTGACCCGAATAGAATACAAAGGCAAATTGCTTTATGATCATTTCTGTGCTGTTTGTCATGGGAAAGAGGGGGATGGGAACGGGTTTAACGCGTTTAACCTGGAGAGTTCTTTCCAGGTGAAACCGTTTAACTTTACCGATTCCACTGCTATGGCAGCCCTGTCACCGGAGACCCTGAAAAAAGCAATTCTGGAAGGCGGTGCAGCGGTGGGGAAATCCCCCTATATGCCGCCCTGGGGATACACCTTACAGCCCGATGAAGTGAATGCCGTGATTGCCTATATTTACACATTTCAAAAGAAAGCAGCTCCATAATAGATGAACCAACCCGAGGTATCCGAATATTGGGGATTTTTTTCGACCGGTGCGAAAATGGATGGGGAGCCTATGGGCACGGTCATTTGATGCATCCGGCGGCAGCCGGGAATTACACACCATCATTTTTCTATCAAACATTGCATGTACCGCTATCTTTCCTGAGAGCACCCGACCATTGGAATCGCTTTGAACAGCCCACCGATGGGCGTCATCTGACCATTGTGTATTCAGGCAGAAGTTTGGGGGTAGGGGGTGGGTATCCTATCTGTTGCGGCATATTCGGATAGGCGATAAATTCACAAGGTAAGTTTCGCTTAATTTTGATAAACAACCGAAAAGCGTTTCCCCGGTATTTTACCATCTCTCCTCTTTCGGTTCGCGGGTCATCAGGTCTGTTACTGCCTGGTGGGGGCTTTTGTTTTCGAATAAAACCCGGTACACTTCTCTGGAAATCGGCATTTCCACATCCACCTGCTCTGCCAGTTGATGCACCGAGCGGGTGGTTTTGACCCCTTCCGCCACCATCACCATTTCCGAGAGGACGTCATCCAGGGTTTTGCCGGAACCGATTTGTTCTCCCACATAACGGTTACGGCTGTGTTTACTCATACAGGTGACAATCAGGTCGCCCATTCCGGAAAGACCGGAGAAGGTTTCCGGGCGGGCACCCATGCGGGTACCCAGGCGGGCAATTTCCACCAGCCCCCGGGTAAGCAAAGCCGCCTTGGTGTTATCCCCAAAGCCGGCGCCGTCACAGATGCCGGCGGCAATGGCAATGACGTTCTTCACCGCCCCCCCGTACTCCACACCAATGATATCGTCGCTGGAATACACCCGGAAATATTCGGTAAAAAACAGTTCCCGCACTTTCCGGGCGGTGTGCAGATCGGTGCTGGCAGCCACCACCGCGGTGGCAATCCCCCGGCTTACTTCTTCTGCATGGCTGGGCCCATGCAGAGTGGCAATTCGTTCGAAAGGAACCGAAAGGGTTTCATGGATTACCTCGGACATCCGCTTCAGGGTCATGTTCTCAATGCCTTTGGAAACATTGATGACCACATGACTGCGGCTAATTGCAGCGGTCATCTGCTCACAAACACTCCGCATGGCATGGGTGGGCACTGCCATCACCAGATAATCTGCAGTGGTCACGGCTGCTAAAATTGCCCCGGTAAGTCGAATTTTCTCCGGCAGCATCACTCCCGGTAAATATTTCCGATTTTCCCGGATGTCTTCCATCTCTGCCAGTTGTTCCGGCTCATATACCCACAGGGTAACATCATATCCTTTTTTTGCCAGCAAAACCGCCAGGGTGGTGCCCCAACTCCCGGCACCGATGACTGCAATTTGTTCGTTCATGAGATATCCCTCGTTGAATGGCGATAAGATATTCGGAAGATCGGGAGGGCGGGTGAAGCGTGAGAACTTTTCCCCTTCATTTTTTCACTCATTGGTTATGGAAAGCCGACAGTCAATCATTTCACTCCGACTCCCTTCACCCGCTCCAAAATTCGCTACGTATCGCCATTGTCACTTTCATTTTCGGTTAGAATGTCCTCCACTGTTCTTCCGGTCAGGATCTTTAAGATTTCCTGGTATTTCCGAGAAGTGTTTTCCACCACTTCCCGGGGCAGGGAAGGTGGCGGCGGCATTTTGTTCCAGGGAAGGGATTCCAGGTAATCCCGCACGTACTGCTTGTCGTAACTGGGCTGAGATTTCCCGGGCTGGTATTGTGCCACAGGCCAGAAACGGGAGGAATCCGGAGTGAGAAGTTCATCGATTAACAACAATTCGCCATCCTTTAAACCAAATTCTAGTTTGGTGTCGGCGATGATAATCCCTTTCTCTTCGGCAATCTTAACCGCCCGCTCGTAGATCAATAAACTTTTTTCGCGGATGAATTCCGCCAAATTCGGATCAATGATCTCCTTCATCTCCTCAAAAGAGATATTCCGATCATGTCCCTCTTCCGCTTTGGTGGATGGGGTGAACATCGGCTCCGGCAGACGGTCTGCCTCCTTCAGCCCCCCCGGGAGTGGAACCCCGTGCAGGGTGCCGCTGGTTTTATATTCTTTCCATCCCGATCCCGCTAAATATCCCCGCACGATACACTCCACCGGTAGCGGTTCCGCTTTTTGAACCAGCATCGATCGCCCTTTTAATAAGGATTTGTGCCTATTTAAGGGAGGGGGGAAGTGGGAGACATCGTCGCTAATAAAATGATTGGGGACGATGTCGCTCATTTTCCGGAACCAGAATTTGGAAACCTGGGTCAGCACAATCCCTTTGGCAGGAATCCCCTCTTCCATCACCACATCAAAAGCGGAAAGACGGTCACTGGCAACAATGATCAAATTTTCTTCCGCTTCATAAATATCCCGAACTTTTCCCCGGTTGCGCAACCTGGCGCCGGGAATTTCGGTTCGGAGCACTATGTTTGAAAACAACATTGTTCGGTACCATGTTTGGGTGATTATTGCCCACCGGATTGAAATTGGATTTTATTTTCCTCGCCTTTGAGCAATCTTTGAATGTTGGAACGGTGGGTGTAAATAATTAATAATGGTATAAAGAGACTTAAAACGAGTAACTGGTTCGGCACCGGTTGGGAAAGGGCAAACCGTTCTACAAAAAGCACCACCGGCAGGGTCAAAGATGCCAGAATGGACCCCAGGGAGACGAAACGGGTAACTGCCACGGTGGTGATAAAAACGAGCAGTGCTATCAGAACTGCCAGGGGCGCCAGTCCAATGATCATTCCGGCGCCGGTTCCAACCCCTTTGCCGCCTTTAAATCCGGCAAAAACCGTCCAGATGTGCCCGAAAACTGCTGCCAGCCCGGCACAAATCTGGGCGTTAATCGGCTGCCAGGAAAGATCGGCTAACCCGATTTGATAAACCCATACCGTGGGAACCACTCCTTTCATAATATCAATCAACAGCACCGTAATCCCGGCTTTCCATCCCAATACTCGGAAGACATTGGTGGCGCCGGCGTTTCCGCTGCCGTGCTGACGAATGTCGATCCCCTTTAATAACTTTCCGGCAAGGATGCTGGTGGGAATGGAGCCAATCAGATAGCTGAGCAAGATCATTAACGCAACATAAAGCATAATTCTGTCCCTTTGTTTTCTTTAAATTAAGCCTATGGAAGGAAAATAAAAAGAGGAAGCATCAAAAAAAAGAACAGAAGTAAGTTTTCGGCATGGGGGCATCGATTGTCGTGCATCCCGCAACGATCGTCCTTCTTTTTTAATTTGGTAACGATTGAGCCATCTGAATGTTTCACCACCGAAAAAGGAGAACATAATATAGAACACAAAGAACGTCGATTTACACGGATGACGGGTCATCCGGATCCATCCGCGTTTAATGTTTTTATGTGGAACTGACGTTACTTCGTTTTATTTTTAGTACCTGTTCGGATTGTTTAGATGCCAGAGTAATGGCTTCCAGCGGTTTGCTTAACCGCAGCGAACGCAAAGCAAACGCAACGTGCACAATGTCTTGGGTCGACTCTATCTTTGCGACCGTAGCCCCGCCGCGGCGGGGTGAGATGTTTATCCCGACGGGATCATGTAGGGATGAATCAAGCAGGTTATCTACCTGAATCGTTACTATTTTTATAATTCCTTTATAAGCCGTATCTTCCGATGGGCTTTGAGATGAACGGGCTGTGGTGTTCCCCCGAACTTCAATGCCGGGGGCGCTATTGAGAAACCCTGCCGGTTGAGAATAAACGGAGAGTTCAATGAAAAAAAGTCGAATCGAAGCGTTCAGTGACGGGGTGGTTGCCATCCTCATCACCATTATGGTGCTGGAAATGAAAGTGCCTCATGATGAGAAATTGACAGCGCTGGTACCCATGCTGCCGGTTTTTCTCAGTTACGTACTGAGCTTTCTATACATCGGGATTTACTGGATGAACCACCATCATTTATTCCAGGTGGTGGAGAAGATTAGCGGGGGTGTGCTCTGGGCAAACCTCCATTTGTTATTCTGGCTTTCTTTAATTCCCTTTGTCACCGCCTGGATGGGGGAGACTCACCTGGCAACCCTCCCGGTGGCGGCTTACGGGATGGTCCTGTTCATGGCGGGATTTTCATATTACATTCTCACCGTGGTGTTGTTAACGCATCACCATGAGCAATCGGTACTGGCAGTTGCTATTCAACGGAAATGGAAGGAAAAAATTACCCTTGGAATTTACCTGGTTGCCATCCCGCTTGCCTTTGTCAATGAATGGATAGCCTTTGGTCTGTATTCCTTAACTGCCCTTATGTGGCTTATCCCGGACCGGCGGATAGAGAAAGCGCTGGGGGAGTGAGGGGACAAGTCTCTGCTTCGATACACCGAATTTGGAAATATCCCTTTAAATTGGTAAGTTCAACCGCATTGGAATACGAATGCCTTCTGGCTTTGGATGGGGTTACAAAAAACCTTGGGAACATGAGTGCTTCTCACGATAATCATACGGGCGGAATGGGTGCTTCAGCATTCTTGCGTTTCATGATCCCGGGATGGGGTGTTTTCGTCGGCTGCCTGATGGTGCTGTGGCTGCTTGCCTGCGGGAATAACCACACGCCCGGTAATTCTCAATTATTGTACTGGTCCTCCAACAACCAGCAAGAGATTGACTTTGCCCGGGAGATGGTGGCGCACTGGAATGAAGCCCATCCGGAGATGTTGGTGCACACCCAGCCGGTGCCGGAGGGGCAGTCCAGCGAGGAGGTAATTTTAGCCGCGGTGGTTGGCAAAACCACTCCCGATATTTATTCCAACATGTGGCAGGGCGATGTGGAAGCCTACGCCCGCGCCGGGGCGCTTATCGCCCTGGATACCCTCCCCGGCTTCCTTGAATTTATCTACCGGCGCTGTGACAGCGCGGTCGTCGCCGAGGTTACCTCCACTGACGGGCATATTTATCAAATCCCCTGGAAAATCAATCCCATCATGATGATCTACAACCGGAAGCTGATGGCATCTGCCGGATTTGACACCCCGCCCTCCACCTACTCCGAATATCTGAATGCCGGTCAGCGCATCCAGGCAGATACCGACGGCGACGGCTATGTGGACCGCTGGGTGGGCTATTCCAACGTCAAGGTCACCTGGTGGCTGCGGTTGTTTGACTTCTACACCCTCTACCTGGCTGCCTCCGGGGGAATGCCGCTCATCAAAGATAACCGGGTGGCGTTTGATAACCGGTATGCGGTGCAGACCTTTGCCTTTCTGCAGGAATTGTATCGGAAGAACTACTTTTCCCGGGAGCGGCTGGATACCCGGCAGGACGCCTTTTTATCCGGGGCGATTGCCACCAAATTTACCGGTCCCTGGGAGATTGCCCGGGCGGAGCGCTTTAAACCGGAAGGCTTCGAATTCGCTTTTCATCATGTGCCGGTGCCGGATGACCGCCGGGGTCCCATCTACACTTACGGCGATCCCAAAAACATCGTCATCTTCAGCACCTGTCGGCAGCCTCGCCGCGCCTGGGAGTTTGTAAAATTCATGATCGATAAAGAAAACGACCTGCGCTTTCTGGAAATCTCCAACCAGTTGCCGCGGCGGAAAAACCTGTTCAGCGATTCGCTCTTTCAACCGTTCTTTGCGCAACATCCCCGGATGAAGCCCTTTGCCCGCCAGGCGCAGTTTGTGCGGGGCACAGACATCTGCCCGGTGCTCAAAGAGGTCTTCGATGCCATCTCGCAACAATATGAAGCGTGTGTGATTTACAACAGAAAGACGCCCGAGAAAGCCATCAAAGATGCTGCCAGGGTTGTGCGGCTGCTGTTGATGTGAAGCGTGAAAGGGGAAAAGGGAAAGG